>NZ_CDRRGL010000036.1:0-16635 GCF_977041755.1 Slackia sp. | reverse complement strand
CGGGCGGCTTCTATGGCGGCGTTGATTACCCGCTGACCGTCGGTGGCCTGTCAATCGGCCGCTGCTACACCGAAGGCTACGTAACCGGCAAACTGGTCGCGTCACTGTAGCACGCAAAGACAATCGCAGATGAAGGCGGCTTCGGCATATCACCGGGGCCGCCTTTTTCAATATGGGATTCGCATACCGAATTGCTGCTTCGGAATATGATTGACGGAAATCTCCGTCGTCAAAGCTTGTGCGACGAAATGCACCCATCTTCATCCCGAAAAGATCATCCACCTCGAACGGATCGGGAGGCTTCGGCAGCCTGCCCTTCTCGAAGCAATTGCAGGGGACGAATGCATCCAAGCCCATGTCGACCTCCCATCAACGTCGGGATTTAGTATAGAAGATGCCAGCAAGAGCGTCGGCCGACGCAACGGCGCGGGGCAAACAAAAAGCCCACCCCCCTGGAAGTAAAAGGAGGTGAGCCGATGGAAACCCTTATAGCGGTGGCGCAAGGAGTGCTAGCCAGACTTTAACCGAGCTCCTTCTACCCCTTGCGCGCGCCGTACGCAAGACTATCGCAAACTTGCCAAGCGCGAGACGGACCTTGGCGATTTGCCGACCACCTCGTGGTTCATATGCATGACGCCAAGAGGACCGCTTCGGTACGCTTCGGATTACAGCATCATGCCTTCCCGCAGCGGAGCGAACCTCGGCTCGCCCGTTTCGAGCGATTCAACGAGCTTGTCGTACACGTCATCAACGTGGCCGTACCAAACGGGCTCATACCCGAAGCGTTTCTCGAATTCGGAGGTCTTTTCTTCGACCTCTTCCCACGTATGCAGCTCGGCCATCAGCGAAGCACCTCCTCAATTGTCTCTTCGAATATTACCTTGATTCAGGCAGGTATTCCCGCAGCACTTCGGCTTGATTGCGATTAAATCGACGCTACCCAAAACAGTCAGGAAGCGGAGGCGTTGAAGGCGCCTTTCCGATTCCGCGAATGCCCATAGCCGCTCTTCGGTTCGCGCTTGAGATAAGGCGAGCCATAAAAGAAAAGCGGCCCCGCAAGCAGGACCGCTAAACGCCCGCCGCGGGCGGAGTCTACCAAACGAAACCCGCGGCGTTTTTACTCTATCAAAACAGAATGAATGATACCACCATGAAGAGCATGAAAGCGAACTAGGCCGCTCAGGCGTACCGGGCGAGAGGCGGGCAACGACAACTCGTCGCTCGCCCCGAAGAGCACCGGCTACAGTAACGCCCCGTACATAAACGGGTCCTCTCGCCGCTCATGCCGCCCTCAACAGACAGTTCCGCTATCATGAGCGACGTCGCGCAATCTGCGCATGCCCACACCGGGTCGTCGGAATCTTCGCAGACGAGTACGGAGGCGTTGCGCCGCTTTCGACCTACGTTTATTCTCGGGACGAGAAAACGCAAGCAAGCAATGTGCAGACCCTTGCATGTTCAAAGATTACGGCGGAAACGCCTCCGAGCCCATGAACATGGGGAATCGAGATACCGCGTCATCCCCCACTTATATATTCGAGAGATCTCGAAATGCTAAAATTGACTTTAGCGATACTTGGGAGGTTTCGGCGTGGCGGGCGGAATGGCGATATTCGAGATAGGCGAAAACGGCTCGCGCAGGGCTGTAAGGGTCTTCATACGCCCCAAGGACGAAAAGAACCTCTCAGATGATGAGATCGAAGCCAAAGAGGCGATTCTTGAAGAATTCCTCAAGCCCGAATACGCCGGCAAGGTCGGAAACACGCTCGACCCGTACAAGATCACCGAAAAGATTCTCACTGAGCGCTATGGCCACGCGAAGATGGTTGAGACGCACTTTGAATGGCGACCCAATATAAGGTACTGAGCCGAACCATGGCGAAGAACGCCTAATGCAATCGAGCACCAGGCACCCCCGCACCTGTACGCGCACCTCTTAAATTGAGCAAAACGACGCCTTGGATTGCAGGCTATCGCGCACTCAAGGCCGAATTGAACGACCGCTATTGGCACCGCATCCTCAAGAGCCCGATTGACTGTCGCCTTATCGACGATCACATCGTGACGGAAGCCAACAACGCGCTCGCCAGGGCGCACGACCTCGGCGCGCTCATCACGCCCAGCTTGATTTCCGATTAGATTGCACTACACCAAAACCTACGCGCGGTTCTCAAACAGCCGAACGATATCGGCTTCGAGGCGACTCTCGAATTCATCTTCGCCGTATTTCTCGTAGTACTCGCTTCGGTGCTCAAGGTCATAATCGGCCTCTTTCTGCCAAAGCGCGCGGTCGTCTTCCCCTAGAGTGTCGACCAAATCCCGATATAACGTCGACTCGTCTCTGCCATCGTACCGCTCTTCGTATTGCTTTTGTATTTCGGCCAAAACGCTCAATACCCACCCCCCGAAAGCTTGATTACCAGCTAGATCGATGCTGCCCAAAACGAAGATACCACCACAGGATAGACTGGAAAACCTCATCCCTAAAGTGGTAATCAGCGAATGAGAGAAGCAGTGATTCGCCCCTCTTCAGAGGGGTTTCCTTTTTGCTCGACATTATATGGTGTACTATACACAACGACAAAGGAGGCTTGCATGGTGACTGCGGCAAGGGTCAGGGCGACCACTAAATACATCAAGAACCACATGCGTACGTTCGTGTGCAGGTGCAACAACGAGACTGACGCGGACGTGATACGCTACCTTGAGGAATGCGGGAACGTGAACGCCGAAATCAAGCGGCTGGTACGGAAAGAAATACGAGAAACTGTATAGTAGACTATATACCAAGGCAAGGGAAAGGTTCAAACCATGGACGAGGGTCAAGAGGAAATGAACAACCAGGAGTTCGAAACCTTCAAGAAGATGCTCGTACTGCACCTCGAAGAGCTGAAGGGATTGGAGAGCGACCCCAAGGCATGGAAGCGCAAGCTCGAAACCGTCATCGAAACCTTAAAGGACTAGAAGCCCGGGTAAGCCCAGACCGTCAGCGAAGCAAACCCGTCATATCGCACAATGGCATAATTTACTCACTGACCCCCACCAGCATGACACAGCCTCGTAAAAACGCGGGGCTCTTTCTTTGCGATGGCCGAAGCAGCACAATTAGCGTCATGAAGACCGACGCGAAACATAGGGGCAAATCGACAGGCCACGACGCCAAGAACCACATTCCGCGAGATGCGTCGCTAGCGAGAAGAGCTGCGCAACTGGAGAAAAAGCGGGGGCGTTCGGCCAAAAAACCGAGGCGATTCTACGACAGGCGGAGCTTGCACGGCACGAAAGAGAGGCATGGACATGTTCTATATCTGCGAATTCGAATTCTACGATGACGGCGAAGGCTCCGTTGCGGCCTTGTGCCTGAACGACTGGGGCGGTGCCACGTTCGGCGACGACTTGGAAGACGCTGGCGAGAGCGCAGCCGATTGGCTCACCTGCATGGTCGACGATTGCCTGATGAACGGGCGCGAGCTTCCCCAGTCGAATTAGGCCATGAGCCGCAGCACGGCGGGATGGTCGTCGCACTCGCCGTGTCCCGCGAGCTGTCGAACATCCCAGCCATAACGGCGGCGGATGCCGCGCGAGAGCTTGGCGTGAGCACCGCCCGCGTCACGCAACTCGCAAATGCCGGGCTGCTTGATTCCTGGAAAGAAGGAAGCCGCCGCATGGTGTCCAAAGCTTCCGTTGAAGCACGGCTCGAAGACACTCCAAAAGCCGGAAGACCAAAAGCCGCAATGGCATAATAGAAAGCCGATTCCCGTCGGCGTGTCACAAGCCCCGCAACAATGCGAGGCTTATTCTTTGCCACGGCCCGACCGCGAGGTACGTCGAGATTTGCAACTGCCGGTGCACCGTGATAGTGGCCGTGGAGGGCTTCGAGACGGACGATGCGGAGCGATGGAGCAAGCTTACAGAGGGTATGACGTACGAGGAATGGAAGGCGGGCGGAAGCGGCAAGAAAGCCGCTGAATCGATTGCCCGACAAGGCCGCGACTCAGAATCGGCCTTTGTCCTCCAACCTCGAAAAACGATTGAGAAAATAAGGGCATCAGTCCGCGAATACATCGACGCGCAACGCGTATTCGGATTAACAGCACCTGGGTTCTCTCCGCGTCGACGCAGTACGGTACAATTGCCGAAAGCCGAATACGCCTCTGTTATGAGCGCGATTAACGAGAGCTACAAAGCACGGTTCGAGGGGAAGACGAAAGGCAGAATCGCCGTTGGCAATTACTCGTACAGTTTTGAGATTTCAGGATTCAACGAGTACCGCATAACTGGCAGGAGGTATCTCAAATGAGCGAAGAAATCGGCGAGTCTTTGAAAGACGAGCTATTCGCAAGCCTCCGGGGGCTTCGCGATTACTACAAAGACTTCGATGTTTGCACCTGGGCGTTCGTCGACGATGCCGACGAGGCGAGCGCAATCATCGAATACATCAGGGAATATCCCGAAGCTGCGACGGAAGACGTGATTACTTTTCAAGAATGGTATCACGACCAATCCCAGCCATGAGTTCTCGGACGACTAAGGCCCGCTTCGGCGGGCTTTTCCTTTGCCGTAACCTTCCCGCGAAAATGGAGCCATAAGCCCGCAGGCTTCGAGGGACAGGGGCCGCAACCCTGGGCCTGCGGGAAGTCGCCGCGTTCGCGCTACGTGCGGTTCGGGCGGCGCAAAATGGCTTGATTACCAGCTAGATCAACGCTGCCCCAAAACGGTTGTGTGCTTGGCTAGTACCAGAAGACGGTGCCGCCATCCCGCACGATGCTATCGCGCAGGATGCGACGAGCTTCTGCGAACATGTGCTCCGCGTAGCGCTCATGCATATCGTTCGGCGATACGGACAGAACGGAAACGGTGCCAGCGCTACGATCGATGGCCACAGTACCCGGCTCCCCCTTGCCCTCGGGGTAGTATTCGAACGTCGCGGCATTGCCGTCGTCTTCGATCTTCTTAAACTCGACTATCTTTTGGCCACTCCTCCTCGTTCAGCCGTTTGACTACCAGCTAGATCGACACTGCTCCAAAACAGGCCGGCGACACGACGACGCGCGTCGGCAAGTTTGATTACCAGTTAGATCGACACTGCTCCAAAACTTTTGCCCGCTCCTGTCTATTCGTCCTCGTGTTTGATTACCAGTTAGATCGACACTGCTCCAAAACCGGTCCCTTTGCCTCGAACCGCGCGGGCTCGTTTGATTACCAGTTAGATCGACACTGCTCCAAAACAGAATGCCGCCAAGTGCCGAAGAGGAAGGAGTTTGATTACCAGTTAGATCGACACTGCTCCAAAACCAAAGGCTGGTATCCGAACATAGGAAAGCGTTTGATTACCAGTTAGATCGACACTGCTCCAAAACGAGCCGCAACCTGGTGCTGGTGGGCGACTCGTTTGATTACCAGTTAGATCGACACTGCTCCAAAACAAACAACCTCAACCGAAAGGAAATAAAATGTTTGATTACCAGTTAGATCGACACTGCTCCAAAACAGAGAACGAGCAATAGCCGTTCGGATTGGGTTTGATTACCAGTTAGATCGACACTGCTCCAAAACATACGCCGTTTTGGTGTTACCTATGGAGGCGTTTGATTACCAGTTAGATCGACACTGCTCCAAAACTAGCAGTGCTTTATATCGTAGTTATTAGTGGTTTGATTACCAGTTAGATCGACACTGCTCCAAAACTGCATAGTTGTCAAACTTTAGGCGCGCGCCGTTTGATTACCAGTTAGATCGACACTGCTCCAAAACGGGTTTGGCAGTTGCTATCCCCGCAAAGAGTTTGATTACCAGTTAGATCGACACTGCTCCAAAACTCTCGAACCTCGCGGCGAAGCCCTCGACCGTTTGATTACCAGTTAGATCGACACTGCTCCAAAACAGGAGCGCGAGGATGACGACAAGGGCGCTAGTTTGATTACCAGTTAGATCGACACTGCTCCAAAACCATTGAAGCAAATTCCCTACTGCGACGAGACGTTCAATCTAACTGGATAGCTCTTTCAATACTCCAAAAACTGCAGGTCAACCGTTAATTTATGCTCATGCTCATACGACATCACATCAGGCTTATTCTCCAGCAATAATACGCTTAGTTTTAGAAAAAACACGTGTTCATAGAGCACCTGAAGTTCATTTTCCGTCAAAAAAGTTTTGAGATTAACGAAAACGATCGTCTTCCTGCAGCCAGCGTCAAGAGCAAATGAAAGAAAATTGAGCAAATTATCAAGGAGCGATTTATCTTCCTGAACCGCTACCCCGAATCCCAAAAACTTAAGGTAGCGCTTCAAATCCCATTCTAGCCCAAAACTCAAATCTGCATTGAAGCCCAGGTTCAATGAGCCCAAATGATCTTCGATTGTTCTTTCGGCAATCTCGATTTTGAGACGTAAATCCTCATCTTCCAGAAATTCACGTTCAACTCGCTTGGTTACCGCAGCCATAAACGACCGGTCATCCCAAGGGAGGCTCAGCACATCGGGCACCACCATCAATGCATTACTTGGTTTTACTTCATCTTCGCCATTCCATAGGGAATACGGCTCTGGCGCCTGACACCCCAATCCCGTTTTTAGCGAGCCAACAATACGCGCGAAAAGCGCTGGGTTTTCAACCTGAAGAACCGCCGTTTCGCCAACCAGCAGCTCAACTGGGTTTTCTAAGCCCGAAAATACAAGCTTCATAGCACCAAAAGCTCTTCCATAGTATCGACCTCATCGTAGACTTCGCGGTTGCCCGTTATGTACTCCATAGTCGAAAACTGAGATTCGGTTACACGCAGAACTTGCACAAGCCCCGCAGGCGGGCGATTCTTCCGAAGACGCTGCACCGCGCTGCCCGCCGCACCGTCGTTAACAACCAATTTCGCATACACGGATTCTTGAAGCATCAAGTACCCATCTTTGAGGAGAAACTTGCGAAACACCCGGTAAGCTTTTCTTTGGGCAGGAGTATCGACAGGAAGGTCAAAAAACACAACGAGCCGCATATATCTAACCCTTTCCCCGGCACTCATATGACATCGAACGATTCGATTTCATCCACCGACAGCCTTCGACTCAGCGCCTTGAAGCAGTCTGCAACATACAGCGATATCACCGATCCAACACGATACGTTCCGCCACGGTACGCAATACCCTGGTTAAGCATGTCGACCAAAATCAGCTTAGTCTCTTTCGTAAAATCACCATCAAAGTTGTCGAACACAACCCGATCGACGAGCGGCCTGAACGGCTCCATAAAGTCGCAGCTCAAGTTGAATTGATTGAACTCATTTCGGTGGCAAATACCCGTTTGAGTAAGATACCCGCGCGCCACGATTTCACGGTTCACGCTCGATAGCAAAACCGCGTAACCATAATTGAGAGCAGCATTCAACGGGGTGTCATCGTCTCTCGAAAAAGAGGGGCCGAACAGTGAGCTAAAGTACAAGCGAGCCGCATGCCCCTCACGATTCGTTGTATCGCCAGAACGCACTTCCGCCACAATGTCGCGAAGCATTTTCCCTTGCCCTTCACGAGCGCGCGCATACAGAACATCAGCCTGATGCGCAATCTTGTCACGTACGATACGCTGCCATACGCGCTTTTTGACCGGTTCGCCCCAATCAAGCTGCTCCGAAATGCGCCTGCTCGTGTTATGCGCCCCATAGAGCGGCAAATACTGGCCGATAGGGTCGCATTTCTCGTCAGAAACGACAAATGCGACCTTTGCCTTAGCGAGCTCGGAAAGCAGATAAGCGCTCACAAATACCTGGTTGGACTGGAGAACGACGGACGAAATCTCGGATAGGTGGACTTTCGTCGTATCGTCCTCCCGCCGAACAACCATATAGCCGCCCTTGTATTGCAGCTTGCAAGGGTTCGCGATAACGATGTTCCTAAAGCCCGACACGAGTCCTTCTCTCGAACATGCCCGTTACGGATTGATTGACAATCACAATCGAATCCGGGACCTTGTAACGCGCAGGGCGCAATCGTCCACTGCTCTTCCCACCGCCCAAAGTCTTGAGGTCAACTGGTACAGATTTTTTATTCCCCATGCAAAGCCTGAGAAGTTTAATTAGCAACTCTTTCTGCTCAGCAACTTCCAAACCGCAGAAGGCAGCGTACTTGTTCTCAAGCCCTAAATCTTGTGCCAGCATGTCACACTCCGCTCTTCTCAGCGCTCGAGATATGGCTCGATATGTCGATTGGTTTACCTCGGCATCGAAGAACCCTTCTTGGCAGACCAGCGCAATATCAACTTGTTCGTCCTGAGAAAAAGCCAACTGAGACCCTGATTTCATCTCTTCCTCAGCGCTAACGTATAAACGGCTCCCATCAATTTCGACAAGCTGCCATTTCAACAAGCGCGGAATAACAACCTTCGAGAATTCATACTTTGTTTTCGCCGTCAATTCGCGACAATAGTCCTCAAAAGCAGCGTTGGAGCCTTCCAATTTTTCCCTCAGAAAAACGGGCATCTGAGCCATTAGCAACGTTTGTTTTCCCTTTTTATCAACGGCTTCATAAATAAAGAAATAGGCAGCTTTCTTGCTGTCGTACCCGCCATAGAGCAAGGGGTCAAGCTCCTTCTTGAGCCTGAGCTTCGGGTCGTTTCTCTTCGGAATAGGATTAGCATTCCAAAAAACTCCGGAATCGACGTGCGGCATCCTCGAAATATAACATTGACGATAATTGAGCGCCTTGCGAATGCCCTCAACCTCTGCAGCCGCATTCCAGCCATCGGGAAGGTACTTCCCCCTATAGCGTTTCACCTCATCATCGTTGGGCCATGCGTCGTCAAAGACCTCACCAGTTTCAGAATCGAAGCCAGCGGTCATAAAGCTATTGACGACAAAACCAGCCGACCCGGGCATACGGTGGGTTTTCTTAAACAGCTCGGACTGTTCACGCACGTATTGCTGAACCACATGAGCATAGCCAATAGGGTTTTCATATATTCCAGGATGGCGCATCTGGATGAACAGGCCCAATCGGCATGCCAAATACGCATCATGCGCATGATGGAAATCGTTCGCTTCACGGCACTTAACAAGACCAGCCGCCTCACGAAGGTTGTGCGACATGCTCGCCTTTACGGGAACAATTTTGGTTCCCGCATCGACATAGCGAGCTTCGAGCAACGCCTGAGCCATTTTCACCATCTGACTCGTTTCGACCAGCTGGCGCGCGACGAAACCCTTCATAGTGTTCTCGTTAATATGAGAGCGAAGCAAATTGCGATACTTCTTATCGCCAATCATCTTTGCATGGTGTAGCTGGCTCCACGTGGCGCTCATTTTCCGACGAATATTCTCGTCAATCAAAAGCTGGTCGGTCTTACGCTGGTTTGCTTCGCGATACACAAGCGCCTTGTTTTCCAGACTATCGTCCTTGATATAAGCGCGCGGAATAATATGGTCGACCTCATAGTCGCCCGAACCAGACATGAGCTTTTCGAGGTCAATAGCACGCCCCGAATACAAGCACTTACCGTTCTGCATCAAATACAGCGTCAGCCGCTCGTCAAGATCGACATTTGCCGCCTTGAGCTCCTTAAACTCGCTCATAACGGCAAGCTCGCCACCCTCGGCCTTAAAAGCTTTAAGCGCTTCCTCGATGCGGTCCCACCGCTTAACAGTACGCTTGCCCTTCTTGCGCTCATCTTCGTCGCGCGTCACTTCGATAAAGATATTCTCCGGTGCATGGCCCGCTATTTTCGCGATTTCGTCAACGATGCGGATTGCTTGATTAAGGCTGCGACGAATCGCCGGGGACCCCGGCAGCTCATTGACGCCCATCGCTTTCCCATTTTCGGCATAAAACTCACGGTTCGCTTCATCTATTTTCTCTTGGAAGCCAAGGGTATTGTCATGGAGAACCTCCATCATCACCATGGTCTCACCCAAGCGGCGATTAGAGCTGGGGTTGCCTTCGCGCAATACGTCCATGATGCTCATGGGACGACCAGTTTGCGTGTCAATCTTAATACCCGTTAGGAATTTTTTGGACAGCCTTCCCCACCCGGTCAGACGTTTTTTGCAGATCTTCTTTATCTGGTCGGCATTGAGCATGCCGCTTCCATCAGGCCCAAACTCGCTCTGAAGCTTCTCTTTCAGAATCGAACGGTCCTCGAACAGCGTGTTCCACAGAATTATTTTCTCGATAACAGGGAACTCTTCCGAGCTCAATTCCCCAACGCCGAAAATGTCTTTTGCAAAGAAGATATACGAGCCCATCTTGGACTCAAGACCGCTTTCGCCTTGGCCGCCTCGCACAATAGGGCTCCTCGCATCACCCTCACGTACAAGCCAATCTGCAATCATCTTGTACGTCACGCGACGCTTCTCGTGGAACAAATCTTGAATAATGCCTTCGCGCTGGGCAGCATCGAGTCGACACCATGTATCTCCATCTTCCGACCAGCGAACGCCATTGAGCTCGTTAAGAACGCAGAACTCCTCGTAAAGCAGCGACTGCTTGGGCAGAACCTTCTCTCCCGCAAGATAGGTACAGTCGCCTGTCATGCGCATAATGAAGTTTTCGGCGCTCTTGTTCTTGTCAATTACGCTTTCCCAATTCCAAGGCGTAATAACGGCATCATCCATACCAGGCTTGCGTTCCGACCACTGGAATCGGCATTTGCCATGTGAATCATGCGCGGCGTTTTTGGGCGTAAGCGGCCCAACATAGTACGGAATGCGGAACGTGACCAAGCTCTCGATCTTATCCGCATCGGTTTTAAGGAACGAATAGAAGCGCCCTTGATTCTTGAGAATTGCCTGCAGCTCTTCAAGGTGCAGCTGATAGTAAATTGCGCCGTTGTCGCTCGTCTTCAGGCGACGCAGGAATCGTTGCTTGTCAAACGCATCCATCATCTGGATGTAGCGCTCGTCGGATTCCGCCCCCGTTCCAGCAAAGAGCTTCTTCACCGACTTAGCGAAATCGTCGTAAGACAGCTTGTGCAAATTATAGGCAGTGTAACCAGCGGCTTTAGATGCATCGTAGTCGCGAGACGGGTCGTCCGCATTCGCATCGTGATAGGTCGCGCCACGGAACATCGAGCTATACGAATCTGGGGCATACGCTCGCACGAGCGACTTAAGGCAATCAAGGTCGTTCGCGTAGCATTCATATTTCTTAATCATGTTGCGCGAAATGGTCTCGCCTTCCGCGTACGACAAAAGACCCTGAAGCACATAGGCAGAATAGACCCCACATATGGCATCGAGGAGTTCCGTCGAGTCGTCAGGACACGCTGCCTGAAGCGCTTCGAGCTTTTCGTCGTCCGAAAGCGCAAGCTTGGTCGCTTCGCACTCGAAATCGCCGAATATATCTTTGAATTCACATTGAAGGCCCACGATGGCACTTGCCAGCGCCTTAGAGAGCTTCTTGCTGATTGTCGAATCGCCAGTATCGACCTTTACGAGCTCTTGTAAATCTTTGGCCTTTTGAGAACGCGACGAGCGTTCGTCCGCCAGAATCTGAGCCGCAGCACCCTCGTTAGTTTTTTCGCACTCGTATTCCCTTGATTCGCACCATGACAGGAGAGCGTCATTCAGTTTCTTAAGGGCATCGGAGGTCTTGGCGGTTTTAGCCGTAAGTTTTTCGCCTTGACGAAGAAAATTACCGCGATGCTTAACGATGTTATGAATCGCAAGGTAGATTAAACGAAGATCGGCTTGCTCATCAGTTTCCATGAGATAGGCGCGAAGATGATAGATGGTTGGGAAATTATCGAAATAGTCCGCTTTGGTGAAGTCTTTGGCGAAGATCGGATCGCCTTCGATGGTGCGTGAATGATTGATGCGATCGAAAAACCCTGGGTCGACCTGCGCCATCTCGTCCGCGAAGAGAGCCTGCAGCAAATCAAGACGCCAACGGCGACGCACGTATCGACGTCGCTGGCCGCGATGGACGCGCGCCTCAGACGCAGGTTGAGCGCTATCGAACAAACGACTACCCCACGTTGGCTGTTTTTTGAAATGCAGCAACTTGCCCTGGCCGTCCGTCACCGCCCAGCCAACGGAACCGGTTCCCATATCGAGGCCAATGTTATACGGTCCCGAACAATTCCTCAAATTCATGTTGTCCAGCTCCTTTGTGCTGTGCTACAGTTGTGGCGTCGATTACCAGTTACATCGACACTGCGAGTCAAAATACGGCTTAGCCAAAAATGTCCTCTGCCTCGTGCATGACTTCCCGTAGGGGAACTTCGACTCGTCAAGAGCCTCCGCAAGGAGGCTCTTTTTTTCTGCAAACATTATAGACCCCCGTCATGATAAAAGGGGCATTACGAGGGGCTATTCGGTCGATAGCAAGGAACTGTTCGACCCCTCCCCCATATTCAAATAAAGGAGAAATGCCGAGATGAGCCGCGATACAATCGCTGAAAGCGACCGAAAGCTGGCCGCACGATAGCCGAATGGATAATCGATGCTGACATTTGCGAAGAAAACGGACGATGGCACAACGGCCACATATGAATACCTACCCCATGGCGCCAGTCGAACGGGTTTGGTATCCATCAACCGCGCTACAAACGAGGCTTCGGTCATTGAAAAATCTCCCGATGACGACGGCATGTGCACGGGTCAGATGCTCGCGTATGTCAGGCGCATGAACCGCGCAGGCAAGCTGGAGCAATCGGGCACACTGTCCTGGTACTAGCGAAACCGATGGGCGCAGGCGGATGACGCGCCTACGAAGTTTGACGAGCGCACTTGCGTTGCCCTTATGCCACGGCCAGCTTCTCGATGCGCTTTTTCGACTGGTGCGCAATGGCCCGCGCGATTTTACTATCGGCGCCGTCGGCGGCTTGCACTTCAAACGCCGCGACAACGCGATCACGCAACGTATCGATGCGCGTTTCAGCTGCCCTGCGACTCAATCCCATGGAATGCCCCAATTCAACAAAATCTGCCCGTTCGACGGCCTCGAGTCGCTTCTTTTCACCAACATACAAGCCCATGGCAGTAGTCAGTTCGGGATAAACCGTCGTCGAAACCAAATCATACGCAGGAGCCAACGAGAGCTCGCGCCAATTATCGCTGCGCATGAGTGAATAATTCTTCAGATGAGCATCGCAATTGCCGATGATGTAATTGAATGCAATCAAATCAAAGAGCCGCAAGATGTCCTCGATGGGATTTGATGCATACCTGCGCAGCGCGTCCGCCATACTGCGTGCATAGCTCCTGCGAGACTCCTCGTATTTTTCAGCACCCAGCATGCCAAGCGCTTGGCAAAAATCTTCTTGGTGGAGGCGAAGAAACCGCACGTGTCCGTCAATCGGCGCATCCGCTGGACAAGGTTTCCTATCATACCGCTCGACGACGAGCATCGGCACTTGCGTTGGTGCCGCATATGCAGAAGGAACAGATATTCCGCTCGCGCGAGCAACGTCGAGACAAAACAGCTCGTTGTCTACAATCCCGTCAAAGCGACTACTGTTCGGTTTAACAATGCAATTCGACGGCGCGGTCCCCCGAGGCACCCACCACGAGCCGTCAACCGGATCACGGTAAAGTCCGACTTTGGATTGGGATCCCGCAAGAGAAAGCCTACTTTCTGCCGCAATTTCAGATGAAACCGCATATTCCCGTGCGGCAAGCGATTCAAAGGTTTCCTCGTCAAGCGGCGTGTAGTGCGGCAAAAGGCTCTCATCGTCACCTTTGACGCCTTCATTCGAAACAAGAACAGCACCTATGCATTCGTCGCCCAACGCAGCGAGGATCTTTAGATAGCTGTGGCTGGAAACGCCCAGCTCGCGAACAATGACGCTCCGAGAATACTCCTCAGGCAGAAGCCCCTCGAAATACGGCCTTATGACTCGATCGGGATACCCCGCCTCGCCAATGGGAATCGATAGGGAAAGGGGCCAACAAGAAGCGCCCTCGACCCATTCTTTGTCATAGGAGAAAACCGCGCCAATGCCTGGCTTGGTCACAATCACGCCAACGGAACGATAGGCGCCGTCGAATTCGACCCCGATGCTCAACCTCATTTCGCACCTCCCCTCGCGTCGGCGTGAACGTCGACACCAATGGTCGCAAGAATGGCGAGCGCCTTGCCCAGCTCGGCCGTTTCCTTTCCGCGCTCGAGGTTCGAGACGAACATAAGGCTGCACCCCGACAGATCGGCGATTTGCTGCTGCGTGTAGCCCTTCGCCTTGCGGAACGTCCTTACCGCACGCCCAAAATCGGCCGCATCGTAAATTCGCATATTATCACGTCCGTAATAATTCATGGTTTTATACGACAAATTATAGCGAACATGATAATTACGAGCAATAACGCAGTATTATCACGAACGTAATAACTATCGTGCCGAGTTTCCGCCTTATTACAACACGATTCGAGCATCCACCTCGCGCACGACGGGCATGCCCGAGTCATCCAACTCAACCACATTCAGGCTCTCAATGAAATCGACTGTCGGAAACGCGTTTCGCGCATCAGCCAGCCACTTACAAGGAAGCGCCACCACCTGCGTCGACTCGTCGTAATCAACAAAGCGCACGGCCGCCGAGGGCGCTTCATTCACCGCAGCCCGCTTGTCCTTCGCACTCTGTCCACCAGCCACGACCCGCTCGTTTTCCGCAACCTGCTCGGCCGCCACAGCCTGCTCGCCAGCCGCGACCCGATCGCTCATCGCATCCCGTTCCGCTGCGACAGGGCCCTCCTCCAAAGCCCAGCCGAGAACCGTGCTCGCATCGTCGCCAACAGCCTTCACACACTTCAGGAAATAATCACCTTCGTCAAAATGGAGCCAGCCATGCGCCGCCGCGAAAGCCTTATCGAGCAGGAAACCCTTGTTCTGCTGGTAAATCTGGCCCGTATTCTTATTATCGAGCGAGCAATAGTGCACCCCGAGCTTCAGCCCGCGCTCGGCCGCGAAGCGCATAAGCTCCAGGCATTCCGCCTCGCTGCCTGCGACGGGCAGCCCACCCGCATACCAGTAGTTGTACAGAATGGGATACGGGTTCTGGCGAAGCTCCAAGCCGCGCTGCGCAAACGCCTCGGCATTGCACAGCGGAAAGCCAAATTCCAGCAGATTCACGCCGCGAACGCCCATCTCATCAAGACGAACCAGAAGCTCTTTCATCGCCGGCCCATCATGCGGCCCAACAGGCATTTCGACCATAACATCGGGAATGAAGGCAACCGCGCGCTCAATCGCGTCGAGCGTACGCGCGTGCTCGGGCGCAAGGGCCTCGTCGCCATCGAGCTTCACGCTAAAACGGACCTCATCCAAGCCGCGATCGCGCAGCTCCGCCAAGCACGCATCGTCGAGAAAATCGCCGCACGTGTACAGGCGCACGTGCGCCTGCGGGTACAGCTCGCGCGCCGCATCGAGGAATGCGTACACGTCGCTTTTGAACAGCAGCGGCTCGCCGCCGGTAATCGCCAAACAATCGAAGCTCGCTCCCGCGGCATGCGCCTCGCGCAGCTCGCCCGCAATGTCACGCTTGTGCGAAAGCCAATACTCGTAGTCTTCCTGATTGGGATTGAAGCAGAAATAGCAATGCCTCGAGCACTTAAGCGAAACGAAGAACGTCGCCGTTCGCTCGCCCGTACGACACGCAATGCACGCAGGCGAAATCCAGTTTCGCCACAAGCTCGCATTCCCGTTTTCGCAATGGCAGCCGCATTGCTCCGCCACGCACGCGCGCATCTCGCGAAGCTGCGTCTCCTTCGCCTCAAACGGCAAACCGAATTCCGCGACCGATTTCTCGAAACTGGCTTTCACCACGTCAAATGCGGCAACGTATTCCTTCGCATCCACGGCGTTAGCCTTCCAGCTCGCCTGAAGCAACCAACTCGCCTACGAAATCGACGTCGCACGCGACAAAAGCGCGCAGCGATTCGACGACCTGGAAGAACACGCCCGATTCGTCTTTGCGATAGAGTTCCTCGTTGAACGCCTCGAGCCATTCGCCCAGATGCGCCAACAAAAACGCCTGCTGGGCGCCGAGCAATTCGCGCACGCGAGCGTCATCCCCATCGGCAAACGCCTCGTACGACTCGTCAGCCAAACACGCGAGGAACTGCATCATCATGGCAATATGGTCTTCGGGGAAATGGCCCTTCATTTCGGCCTCAAAGCCGTATTTCGCGTAGCGCTCGCGCACGTCGAGCGTGCTTTCCTTGAAAAGCGTCGCATCCTTGCCCAAATACGGCGACTCCCATGGGTAAACATACGAACCGCCGGGCACCATGAACAGCTTGTTGAACGCGACTTTTACCGCTTCAGCGTATGCCGGGTCATTCGCTTGGCGCTCGCCTAGAACAGCGCACAATTCCGCCATACGCGTAAGGGCGTCCGAACGCGTCGAATCAATCTTGATTCCCTCATCCCACGTCGCAAGGCGCTTCCCCTTCGCCACGTCGGCTTCCGCCAAGCGGCCGAACACCGCGCGCGTTTGCTCGCTTGAAAGAACGCTCAACTCTTCCGCGTTCGGCTCCGCGCCAAGCGCAACGTGGAACAATCGATAGGCGTACGCCCTGTCGGCAAGCGCCATGCCAATGTGCTCGATCGTATTCTCGTTCATGGATTCCCTCCTTGCGAAGCCGATTCATTCTCCCCGTTCGGCGTTCATTTTCTCAATCTCGACCATTTTATAGCCCATGCAGCCCTGGCAGCACAA
>NZ_CDRRGL010000035.1:0-16838 GCF_977041755.1 Slackia sp. | reverse complement strand
GACGCACGGTGCGGAAAAGGACTCGTATGAATAAGGCGAAAGCGCCTGCTCGCCGGAAAGCGCGTCCCGATTCTGTGAAACCCTCGAATCTTCACAGCTTCTCCCTTGCAATGCAGGGTAGGGGCTGTGGTATTATTCGAGGGCTGTGTCCTGCCTTGGTCGGAAACCAAGGCACTCTGTCAAAGGAGAATACCAATGAAGCAGGGAATTCATCCCGAATATGTTGAGTGCACCGTCAAGTGCACCTGCGGCAACGTCTTCACCACTCGCTCCACCAAGAGCGAGCTGAAGATCGACATCTGCAACAAGTGCCACCCGTTCTTCACCGGCACCCAGAAGCTCATCGACACCGGTGGACGCGTCCAGCGCTTTGCCGACAAGTTCGGCTCTGCTGCCGACATGGTCGCCAAGGCTGAGGCCGAGAAGAAGGCCGCTAAGGCTGCGAAGGCTGCCGAGCTCGAGGCCGCTAAGAAGGCCGAGCGCGAAGCCAAGGCTGCCGAGAAGGCTAAGCGTGCTGCTGAGTACGCCAAGAAGGCCGAGGCCGAAGCCGCCAAGGCTGCCGCTGAGGCTCCTGCCGAGGAAGCCGCTCCCGCTGAGGAAGCTGCCGCCGAGGCAACCGAAGCTGCCGCTGAGTAGTTTCAAACGCGAATACATCGCATAAAGAAGAAGCCCGCTCATTGAGCGGGCTTCTTTGTTTGGCTGAAATTCGTGTAACGTCTTGATAGGTGGTGCGCCATTCGCCGAAAGTGCGCTATACTTTCGGACGCAAATGCTAAGACGAAGACAGCGGCTTGCAGACGCGTGCTTTTCAGAGAAGGGCCCCTTGGCTGGAAGGGCCTCAAGCGCGCAGCGACGCCGATTCCCTTCCGAGCAGCATGGTTGAACGCTGGCGGGCGCGTCCCGCGGATTCGCAACTAGGCCATGCCGGGCGCTCCCGTTATAGGGCATACGAGCGGGCGGCACGCTTGCGCGGTTTCGCGTGAAGGCCGTCAACCAAGGTGGTACCGCGAGAGCCTTCTTTCGTCCTTGGGCTGCGAGTTCGAGCAATCGAATTCGGCCGAGGGGTGAAAGAAGGCTCTTTTTTATTGGCGAAGGTCGCGCAACCTCGGGCGCGGCGGCTGGGCGGCGCGCCCGCTTGGCACAACAACGAAAGGCGAAGGCTATGGCAATAGTCGACGAGCTCAACGAGCTTAATGCCCAAGCCCTGCGCGACATCGAGTCGGCGGCCGACACGGCGGCGCTCGAAGAGGTTCGCGTGGCCGTGCTTGGCAAGAAGGGCACGCTTACGGGCTACCTGCGCGGCATGGGTCAGCTTCCCAAGGAAGAACGCGCTGAAGTGGGCAAAACTGCGAATATCGTGCGCAATGCGGTCGAGTCGGCGCTCGCGAATCGCAAGGAAGCGCTCGCGAAGGCGGAGTTGCTTGCGAAGATGGACGCGGAAGCCGTGGACATCACGCTTCCCGGCCGCGGCCAGCAGGTTGGCACGCGTCACCTGATCAGCGGCATTATCGATGAGATTTCCGATATCTTCCTTGGCATGGGCTACTCCGTGGCCTCTGGCACCGAGGCCGAGACCGACTATTACAACTTCGAGGCCCTGAATGCTCCCGCCGACCATCCGTCGCGCGGCATGCAGGATACGTTCTACCTGGTCGACCGCACGGGCGAGCAGGCTGCCGTGAAGGGCGAATCGGCTGCGCTTCTGCGCACGCAAACCTCGGGCGTGCAGGTGCACACCATGGAAGAAAACAAGCCGCCTATCTACATCATCGCGCCGGGCAAGGTGTACCGCCGCGACGTTGCCGACCCGAGCCACCTGCCTCAGTTCCATCAGGTGGAAGGCCTTGTCGTTGACAAGGGCATTTCGTTTGGCGACCTGAAGGGCACGCTCGATTATTTCTGCAAGCAGATGTTCGGCCCCGATCGCAAGACGCGTTTCCGCGCGCACTACTTCCCGTTCACCGAGCCTTCTGCCGAAGCCGACGTGAGCTGCGGCGTGTGCGGCGGTTCGGGTCATTTGCACAACGGCGAGAAGTGCCGCATGTGCAAAGGCACCGGTTGGCTTGAGATTCTGGGTTGCGGCATGGTCGACCCGAACGTCTACGGCTTCGTGAACATCGACCCAGAAGAGTACTCGGGCTTCGCGTTCGGCATGGGCGTCGAGCGCATCGCATGCTTGAAGTACAACGTACCCGACCTCCGTATGTTGCTTGAGGGCGATATGCGTTTCTTGCGTCAATTCTAAAAAATTTATTTTTTAGAATTGACTGCCGACGCTGCGGTCTTCCGTGGCACGTCGCCTTAAGGCTTTCGGGCTTGCCCTCGCGTAGCGAAGTACGTTCGGCCGCCCGACACCTTAATTCGACGCACCACAAAAGCCCTCGCTGACTTTTTGTTGACCTGCGGCGATTGATCGAGTCCATTTCCTTGAGAAATGGTTTTTAGATAGGACGAATTATGAAAGTTTCTTTGAAGTGGCTTTCCGATTATGTCGAGGTGCCTTCTGACATTAAGGCGTTCTGCGACAAGCTCGACCTTACGGGTACGGGCGTCGAGGGCGTTGACAAGCTTGGTGCCGCGTTTGACGGCGTGGTTGTGGGCTATGTTGAGACGTGTGAAGACCACCCCGATTCCGACCACATGCATGTGGTGAAGGTGAATGTGGGCGGCGACGAGCCGATTCAGATCGTGTGCGGCGCCCCGAACATTGCCGCCGGCATCAAAGTGCCCGTCGCGACGATTGGCGCGGTGCTTCCCGGCGATTTCAAAATCAAGAAGTCGAAGCTTCGCGGCGTGACCTCTATGGGCATGTGCTGCTCGAAGCGCGAATTGGGCATGGGCACCGACCATGAAGGCATTTGGGTGCTTCCCGAAGATGCGCAAATCGGCCAGCCCATCGCAGATTTCATGGGCCTCACCGATACGGTGCTCGATCTGGAGATTACCCCGAACCGCCCCGACAGCCTCTCCGTCGTGGGCTTTGCTCGCGAGGTTGGTGCCATGTACGCCAAGCCGTGGACGAACCCGCTGCAGGAAATGGCCGCCAAGCTGGAACTTTCGGGCGACGTTGAGCCCAATGCCGTGAAGATCGACGTTACCGATGCCGTGCGTTGCCCGCGCTACACCGCTCGCGTGATTCATGGCGTGAAGGTTGGCCCGAGCCCCGACTGGATGGTCGAGCGCCTTGCCGCCATTGGCCAGCGCTCCGTGAACAACGTCGTCGACGTGACGAACTACATCCTGTTCCTGCTCGGCCAGCCGCTGCATGCGTTTGACCTGAACAAGGTCAAGAACGCCGATGGCGTGGCCCATATCGTGGTTCGCGCTGCCGAAGATGGCGAGAAGCTCACCACGCTCGATGGCGAGCATCGCGAGCTCACGAGCGACATGACGGTTATTTCCACGCCCGAGCAGGGCGCCGTGGCGCTCGCGGGCGTTATGGGCGGCCTTGATACCGAGGTCACCGAGGAGACGACCGACATTCTGCTCGAAACCGCCGTATTCGAGCCTGGCCGCACGAGCCGCACGAGCCGCAACCTGGGCCTGTTCAGCGAGAGCTCCATGCGCTACGAGCGTGGCGTCGACGACTATGACGTCGAGGTGCGCTCGGCCGCCGCTGCGGCGCTCATCGTCGAGGTTGCCGGCGGCACCGTTGCCCGCATTGGCGAAGATGGCTGCGGCATTGTTGACGCGTGGCCCGCTCCCAGCGAGCAGCCGCACCTGCAGTTCCGCGTGAAGCGCTTCCAGGCCATGATGGGCGCCGACATCCCGCGCGATTTCATCGTTGATACGCTCGAGCGCCTCGGCTGCGAAGTGGCCCGGACCGAAGACGAAGACGTGCTGTCGGTGGTTTCGCCCACGTTCCGTCCCGACCTGCCGCGCGAGATCGACCTGTACGAAGAAGTGCTGCGCCTCTATGGCATGGACAATATTCCCACCACGCTTCCCGCTGGTCGCGGTCGCATTGGCGTGCGCACGAGCGCGCAGCTCGTGGATGCGAAAATCCATCGCACCCTTTCCGCGTGCGGCATCAACGAAACCATGACCTATTCGTTCGCCGCGGGCGACGATCTTGACAAGCTGCGCATGAAGGAAGACGGCCTGGGCGAGGCGGTTGAGCTCATCAACCCCATGAATTCGGAGCAGGCGTTCATGCGCCGCACCGTTGTTCCCGGCCTGCTGCGCAGCGTCGCGCACAACCAGGCGCATGGCGTGTCGAACATTCAGCTGTACGAAATTGGCACCGTGTTTGCGGCCCATGAGGGCGATCGCAAGCCGAAGGAGCGCCGCAAGCTGGCCTGCGTTTTGGCGGGCGCCATGGACGACAAGGGTTGGAACACCGACCCGCGTGCGTTCGATTTCTTCGATGGCAAGGGCGCGCTTGAGGCCATCGCTCGCGAGCTGGCGTTGCCGAAGGTTCGCTTCAAGGCGCTTTCCGCCGAAGATGCGCCGCATTTGCAGCCTGGCCGCGCGGCCGAGATGCTTTCCGGCGGCGACGTGATTGGCTGGGTGGGCGAGCTGCACCCGCTGGCGGTTGCTGCCTACGATGCCGAGGGCCCCGTGGTGGCGTTCGAGCTCGATATGGCTGCGCTTGAGCGCAATGCCCGCCCGGCTCGCGATTATGTCGACGTGCCGCAGTTCCCGGGCGTCGAGCGCGATGCCGCGTTCGTCGTGGACGAGGCCGTGACGTGCGAGAAGATTATGCAGTGCATGCAGAGCGCGGGCGGCAAGCTGCTCGAGAGCGTGCGCCTGTTCGACGTGTACCGCGACGCCGAGCGCGTGGGCGAGGGCAAGAAGTCGATGGCGTTCTCGCTGACGTATCGCGCCGCCGACCGCACGCTGACGAGCGAAGAGGTCGACAAGGCGCACGAGAAGCTCGTGACGAAGGTGTCGAAGGCCACGGGCGCCGAGATGCGCGGCTAGCGAGCAATCGTCTTCACCGAGGAAGCGTCCGCTGAATCTATCGCGATTTAGCTTGCGTTCCAGCATATGAGAAATGGGCCAAAGGGTTTCCTTTGGCCCATTTTCTTTATGCAAAAGGAGGGTGGGTGGCCGACCACCCTCTAAAACCGCCCTGTTCAAACGCGTAAACGACCCTTTTCGGACGTATGGGTCGTACGCTGTTCAGCGTATCTTTCAAGCAAAGGTCGGCAGGAGGCCGACGATCTTGTGAAGGAGGATACGATGGAAGAAGAGAAGGGTGTTTCACCTAAAGCGGCATCGCCGAAGCGCCGCCGTGGCATTGTTGCCGCGTGCGTGTGCGTCGTGGTGCTCGTGGCGGCTGTCGGTGGTTTCATGGTGTGGCATGAGCAGCCGAGCTTTTGCTCGACGGTGTGTCATACGCCCATGGATTCGTATGTCGAAAGCTACTACAACACGGATGGCACTTCGCTTGCAAACGCGCATGCGAAAGCTGGCAAAGATTGCCTGACGTGCCACACTCCCGAGATCGGCGAGCAGATTACCGAGGGTCTGAATTGGGTGTCGGGCAATTATGCTTACGACGAAGAGAGCCAACACTTGGTCTCTCGTGGTGAAGAGTTCGCCACGCAGGAATTCTGCCTGAACGAGTCGTGCCACAACATGGATTTGGACAAGCTGAAAAACAAAACGGCGTATATGGCTTGGAATCCGCATGACTTCAGCGAGCATGGTGTGACTAATTGCGGCGATTGCCACAAGATGCACGAGACTTCGGTGTTCGTGTGCACGGAGTGCCACTATCAGGCTGCAGAGAACGTGCCCGAGGGCTGGGACAGCATTCCGTATCGCGAAACGAGGTAAATAATGACTGCGATGAATTCCGAAAACGGCGTTTCACGTCGTAATTTTCTCAGTGGAGTGCTTGCGCTGAGCATGGGTGCTGCGGCGATGGGGCTCACTGGATGCGGTGCCCCAAGGTCGCTTGAGGAGGAAGCTGCTCAAACAACCATCGACGGCGGTGAATACGACATCATCGTTGTTGGCTCGGGCGGAGCCGGAATGGCGGCAACCGTGGGCGCTGTCGACCAGGGCGCTAAGGTTTTGCTGCTTGAGAAGATGCCCGTTGCCGGCGGCAACACGTGCTTTGCTGAGGGCGGCATGAACGCCTGCTGCACGCGCTATCAAAAAGAAGCTGGCATTGAAGACTCGGTTGATTTGATGTCGTCTGATACCTATGAAGGCGGTCACGAGAAGGGCAACATGGAGCTTATCCGCCATATGTGCGAAGGGTCGAGTGATGCTATCGATTGGCTTGCCAGCATGGGCATCGTGTTGTCGAAGTTGGGCACGAGTGGCGGCGCGAGCGTGAAGCGCATCCATCGTCCCGAAAGCGGCGAGGCTGTAGGCAAATATATCGTGAAGGGCATGACCGAGCAGTGCCGCCAACGTGGCGTTTCGGCTGTGTGCAACACGAAGGTTGAAGAAATATTGATGGACGATGGGAAAGTGGCCGGCGTGCGCGCGACCAATCCAAATGGACTGCCCATCGAATATAGATGTAAAGCGCTTATTGTGGCAACGGGCGGTTTTGGCGCGAATAAGGAAATGCTCGCCCAATATCGTCCCGAATTGCGCGACGCGGTTACCACAAACCAGCCAGGCACGCAGGGCGATGGCATCGTGTTCTCGACAGCCGTTGGTGCCGATACGGTGGACATCGATCAGATTCAGGTGCATCCGACGGTCGAACAGACTACCGCAACGCTGCTTTCTGAAAACATTCGCGGCGATGGCGCCATTCTCGTTAACACCGATGGCGTTCGCTTTACGAATGAGCTTTTGACGCGCGATCGTGTGTCGGAAGCGGAGTGGGCGCAGCCTGGCCGTGGAGCGTTCGCCGTGTTCGACAAATCGGTTCACGATAACAACCTTTCTATTGAAGAGAAGTTCGTCGCCCGAAACCTCATTCATGTGGCTGACAATTTTAGCGACTTGGCTAATCTCATGGGCGTACCCGAAGAGGCGTTCGTCGCCACGGTGACGTCGTATAACGACAACATCGCAAATGGCATAGACGATCCGATGGGCCGAACGAAGAGCTTGAACCCGTTGGCGACGCCTCCGTATTACGCGTTGCCCGTTGCGCCGGGCGTGCATCATTGCATGGGCGGTCTGCGCGTCAACGCTGCTGCTGAGGTGCTCGATGCGAACGGCGATGCGATTCCTGGCTTGTTTGCTGCCGGCGAAGTGACCGGTGGCATCCATGGCGGAAATCGACTGGGTGGCAACGCCGTGTGCGACATCAACGTGAACGGTCGTCAGGCGCAAGAGACTGCGTGCAAGTACGTATTCGGCGAGTAGCGTTCCTCCATTTTGTTTCTGGCGAGGGCCCGCATTGCGCGGGCCCTCGGTCGTTTTTGGACGGGTATAATGCCAGCAGTGAATGCGGAAAAGGGAAGGGGCTGCGTGATGGCCGATGCGAAATCGATGGCGTCTCGCCTGGTGCATTCGAGTTCGTGGGCGGAATTCTGGCGGACGTATGCCCCTCGCTTTTCAGGGTGTTTCTTTGGCCTGATTGCCGTGCGCATTTGGACTCAATGCTGCATCTATGATCGTTATGCCGCAACCGATTCCGGTGCACTCACCATTGCATGCAATCTCGTGCGGGTTGCATTGATCGTCGCGTTGGTGTTGATGTTTTCCCGCGTGCCGCTATCGAGGCGCGCGCGTTGCGCAATGGAGTGGCTTTCTGTTACCGCCATGACCTTGTGCGCTCTATGCCTTTTGGCGACGTTGGAATATCCCAATGCTCCATTGGTTCCTGTTGCGGCTGTGCTTGGCGCGCTTGGCATTGTGTGGGGTGGTGGCATGTGGATAGAGTTTTTCGATCGCCTCGATGAGGGTGAGGCGCTTATTTATACGTTTGGCTGCCTAGGGGCGAGCGCGTTTCTGGGGTTGTTTTTAGGCACGGTTCCGCAAGTGGCAGTGTTTGCGGTGGGGCTGTTCATGCCAACGCTCTCGTTTGTTTCGCTCAAGCAGGCGCAAGACCAGCTCGATGAACGCAAGGCCGTTATTCCCGAGCCGATGCGCGACGCTGTTTATGATTCGGAGCCAAAAAGCCGTTTTGCTTGCCTGCTGATGGGCCTTGCATTGCTTGAGCTCGCATTGGGCGTAGCTCGCGGCTTTCCCAATGGGCTTTCCATACCCCTATCGTTTCCTATGCAAGCGGCCCATCAGTTGATCGTTTTCGCGATGAGTGTTGCCGTGGTGTTTTGGGTGCTGATTCGTGGCAGGCGGCTGAGCTTCAGCGCTTTATGGTGGCTTGAAGTCGCGCTTATGGTGGCTGGCGTTATTCTCATCGTTTCATCGGATTTATTTGAGTTGGGAGCGACGCTCATCACGGTGTCGAACACTTTTATGCTGGGAATTTTGTGGTATGCGGTATACGATTTCTCCCGTCATAGTTGCATACCCTCATACATCGTACTCGGGGTTGTGTGGGCGGTGCATTTGCTGCCGCGCGAGCTGGGCCGTTATCTCATGTTCTTGTGGGGTCCCCATGTTGCGCAATCGGTGTTGGCGGTGGCGGCGCTTGTGTGCCTGATCTCGCTTTCGATGGCTGTCGTGATGCGGAATTGCCAGCCTACGCGTCCGTTCTTTGCCGCATTCGGCGCGTCGCGTTGGCGTGAGGAGCGTTTGCGTGCTGCCGTTCGCATTGATGCCCGGATAGAATCGGGCGAGGCAAAAGCGGGCGGGCTTCCAACAGGCGAAAATCTTGGGAACGACCGACGCGATGCTGCGGTGATGCATAATGAAGACGAGGTCCATATGAAATGCGAGCCTGCATTACGCGCCGATTTGCGCTCGCGGTGCGATGCGCTGCAGGAGCGCTTTGGACTTACCGACAGGGAGCGCGATATGGCGTGGTATTTGGCGCAAGGTCGCAGCAAGAGCGCCATTAGCCAAGAATTGCACCTCTCTGAGAATACCGTGAAAGGCTATACACGCAGCATGTACTCGAAGCTGTGCATACACTCGAAGCAAGAGTTGATTGATTTGCTTGAAAGTGATTAAGCGTGTCTTTGCTGGACGAATCTGGTCTTGCAATAGGGGCGAAAATTATGGCTGGTTGCGTGCCTAATCAAGGGGCTTCAACAGTGCCGAAAAGCAAGGCTTCTTGCGTATAGTGGAAAAGCGGAAAGTGAAGCATGGCTGCCATCGATGCGAATGCCATTGCTAAACCGCATACGGAAGCGAGCGCAGCGTGCTGCGCCCGCTTCCGTTCGTCTACTTTTGTCATGGGGAAAGTCCTACTGATCTTGCAGCCTGCGGATGACGGCGGCGACGTTTTCGGCATCGATGCTGGAATAGCACATCACAAATACGGTGTCGTCGCCCGCGAGCGAGCCCGCGACGCCCTTGAGCTCGGCTGCGTCGAGCGCCACGGTGACGCCGCTCGCGATGCCGGAAGGCGTGCGCAGCACGATGAAGTTGTTCACAACCTCGATGGAATCGACCAGTTCGCCCACCATGCGTTGCAAGCGAAGGTCTTCAGGCAACACATAATAGCCCTCGCGCGATTTCGCTAAGCCCATGCCTGCGATGTCGCGGGAGACGGTTGCCTGCGTGCAATCGTAGCCTTCAGCGGAAAGCTGCTCGACCAGGTCGCGTTGGGTTTTGATGTTGCCTTTTCGGATAATGTCACGAATTACATCGTGACGTACGGCGCGTTTCGTCATTTCGTTCCCCTCAGCCGAAATTATGAATGCATAAAATACGTGGCAAAGCCTTCGTGATGCATAAATTGTACTCCTTGCGGCGGAAAAATACACCCATTTCCCCGTTCATTGGGGGATTTTTGAATATACGTGGGGGGGAGGGCAAAAATGAGCGAACTGCGGTAGGATCTGCTATCGGGGGTTTCTTGCGCGTCATGAAAAGCTGTTGTGTGGTCGCTCCCGTTTTGAATGTCATTGCTCGCTTTGCCTGAAATCCCCCCCCAAAACCCCGCGTTCGACGGTCGTTGAGCGCGGGGTTTTCGTCATGTTGCCCAACAAGCTGGCAACGCCTTCATGGAATCGTTTTATGCTCGCGTTGAAATAAGCACGTTCGCGTTACCATAGGCGCCATACATGGTTTAGGCCCGCATGAAGAGCGGCAACGCGTGGGCGTTGTGCTGCGCGGGAGGGAAATGAGGACCTTATGAGGAAAGCAACCGCTGCGCGCAACGCGCAGCTCGCTTCGAGCCAGCCGGCGCGTGAGGAAAACATTGCGGCAATCGTGGCGCATTTGCGCGCGGGCGCGAAGGCCGAATGCCGTCGAGTGGGCATTGAGCTTGAGCACATTTGCGTCGATGGCACGGGCGATCCTATTACCTACAGCCAGCCCAACGGCGTGCGTGACGTGCTCGCCGCGCTTCAGGAGAAATATCCCGAAGCCACCGTTCATGGCGGCGACTTGCTCGGCGTGGCGCGCCCTGGAGCTGCGGTAACTATTGAGCCCGCGGCGCAGCTTGAGCTTTCGGCGGGTCCATTCGAGAACATCATCGACGCCAAGCGCGTTTTCCTCGAATTCGAAGACGACGTCTATCTGGCGCTCTCTCCCATTGGAGGGCGGGCGCTTACGCTTGGGTTCGACCCGGTGAACCGTGCGGCCGATAAGGAGCTTATTCCTAAGGCTCGCTACGACTACATGAACGAATACCTTTCATCTATTGGTCCGTGGGGCCTGCGCATGATGCGAGGGAGCGCTTCCACGCAGGTTTCCATCGATTACCTCGATGAAGCCGACTGCATTGCGAAAATGCGCGTGGCGCAGGTGCTTGCGCCGCTTTTTGCGCTCATGTGCGACAACACGCCCGTGTTTGAGGGCAGCCGTCGTCCGCATGCGCTTATGCGCACCGAGATTTGGAAATACTGCGATCCCGATCGCTGCAATTCGGTGCCGGGCGTTTTCGACGAAGGCTTCGGTTTCGAAGACTATGCGGCATACTTGCTCGATGTTCCCGCGATTGTCGCGCTTGACGAAGACGGCGAGGCGCGTTACGACACGCGCACGTTCGGCGAGATTTTCGCCACCCGCGCCATGACCGACGACGAGGTGTTCCACGCCATGTCGATGGTGTTCCCCGATGTGCGCCTGAAGAGCTATGTGGAAATTCGCCCCGCCGATTCCATGCCCATTCCCTATGTGCTGGCGTATACGGCGCTCATCAAAGGCCTGTTCTACGGCAAAAGCTCGCTCGAGACGCTCGTGCGCAGCTGCGCGGGCATTTCCGAGTCCGATGTCGCCAAGGCCAAAGACGCCCTTATGGAATCAGGCTACAACGCCGAGGTGTATCAGCTCCCGGCGGCCGAGATTTGCGATGAGCTTATTACACTTGCGCGCCGAGGCCTGCCGGCGGCCGAGTGGTGCTTCCTCGATCCCCTTGCCGAATTGGTGGCACGCCGCGTAACTCTTGCGGATTTGGATATTTCGACTCAGTAGTTTGCTATAGTTCAAGGTCACGAAAAGAAAGGTTTGACCTGATGCTCAATACGTTCCGTGCCCGCGCCGGGCAGTTCATGAAAATCGCCGCGATTGCGTGTGCCCTGTGCTTGGCCATGGCGGCCCTTGTGGGCTGCTCGAGCTCCGATTCGCAGCAGGAGAAAACGCCTGCCCAGGTGAATCGCGAGTACATGTCTTCGGTGAACTCCATCAGCCAGGAAGCCGCGAGCGCGCTTTCGAATTTCAGCGACGCAGCCGCGAAGCAAGACGTTGCTGCAATGCGCGTTGCCGCGAGCAACGCCACCAAGGCGCTCGATAAAATCGCCGCGCTGGAAGCGCCTGACGCCCTGAAAGACGTGAAGAGCGAATACGAGGCTGGCGCGAACGATTTGGGCCAGGCGCTTTCCGATTACGTTGAGATTTACGCGCAAATCAAGAATGCCGGCGAAGACCTCGACGCTGCTGCCGAGGCCGCGAAGGGCATCGACGACGTGAAGGCGCGTTACGATTCGGGCATCGAGCATCTTTCCAAGGCCGACTCGATGGTCGCCGATATGGCCGACAGCTCCACTTCCGACGACGCTTCGAAGTAATGGCGGGGCAGAACAACCATCGCAGTGCAAAACGCGGGTCCAGCAAGGGCCCGCGTTTGTCGTATGCTGCCCAAAACCGTCAGGAAGGCACCGGGTGCGCAGGCGCGCAGGAGTCGCGGAAATCTCAGAGCCCTCAAAAGCAGGGTGCGGGCAAGTCTGCTCGCAAGGGCGCCAGCGGGCATGCGAAGAATGCGGCGGCGCAAGCGAAGCATGCTGGAAAGGGCGCTTCTCGCAACGTTGGCGGAGGCCGCCAGAAGCACGCCGCCGTACACCACGCGCCGCGTAGCGCCTTTCTTCCCGTGAATATGGACGATGTGCGAGCTCGCGGTTGGGATGGCGTCGATTTCGCCTACGTGTGCGGCGATGCGTACGTCGACCAGTCGTCGTTCGGCATGGCGATTATTTCGCGCGTGCTCGAGTCGCATGGCTACAAGGTGGGCATTATCGCGCAGCCCGATTGGCGCGACCCCGAAAGCGTGAATGTGTTCGGCGAGCCGCGTTTGGGATTCCTCGTTTCGTCGGGCAATATGGACTCCATGGTGAATCATTACACCGTAAACAAGGTTCCACGCAGCCAAGATGCTTATTCGCCGGGCGGCGCGCCCAATAGGCGCCCGAACCACGCCACGGCGGTGTACGGAAACCTCATTCGGCGCACGCATAAGCACACGCCCATTATTTTGGGCGGTATCGAAGCGAGTCTGCGTCGCTTGGCGCATTACGACTATTGGTCCGATTCGCTTAAGCGCTCTATTCTGCTCGATTCCGGCGCCGACCTGCTTATTTATGGCATGGGCGAGCGCGCTATTGTCGAAATCGCCGATGCGCTCGCGGCGGGCATTGCCGTGGAAGATATCACGTTCGTCGACGGCACGGCTTACAAGGCCCGATCGCTCGAAAGCGTGGAAGACGCCATCGAGCTGCCCGCGTTCGAGGCGCTCCAGGCCGATAAACTCGAATATGCGCGCAGCTTCAATGTGCAGTGGGAAAACTCCGACCCCTATCGCGGAAAGCGTTTGGTGGAGGAATACCCGCACAATGTGTTCGTGGTGCAGAACCCGCCGCAAAAGCCGCTTTCCACCGAGGAGCTCGATGCGGTGTACGCCTTGCCGTATGCGCGCGACTACCACCCCGATTACGAAGCCGCGGGCGGTGTGCCGGCAATTAAAGAAGTGAAATTCAGCCTGTCGAGCAATCGCGGATGCTTCGGCGAATGCAGCTTCTGCGCGCTCACGTTCCACCAGGGGCGCATCGTGACGGCGCGAAGCAAGGCGTCGCTCGTTGAAGAAGCGAAACAGCTTACGCGCGACCCTGAATTCAAGGGCTACATCCACGACGTGGGCGGTCCTACGGCGAATTTCACGGCACCGGCGTGCAAAGCGCAGTTGCGTCGCGGCGCATGCGCGCACAAAGCATGCCTGCTCCCTGAGCCCTGCAAGAAGCTCGAGGTAAACCATAAGCCGTACCTCGATGTGCTGCGCGCCCTGCGTGCGCTGCCCGGCGTGAAAAAGGTCTTCGTGCGCAGCGGCGTGCGCTTCGATTACGTGATGGCCGATTCCGACGACACGTTTTTGCGCGAGCTTTCGCAATACCACGTGAGCGGCCAGCTGCGCGTGGCGCCCGAACATGTGAGCGATGCGGTGCTTTCTGTGATGGGCAAGCCGAAAAACGAAGTGTACCAGGCGTTTTGCAAGAAGTTTGAAGCCATAAACGACAAGCTCGGTTTGAAGCAGTTCGTGGTGCCGTATTTGATGAGCTCGCATCCGGGCTCTACGCTGAAAGAGGCCATTGAGCTGGCTGAATTCTGCCGCGATATGGGATTCAATCCCGAGCAGGTGCAAGATTTCTACCCAACGCCGTCCACGATGTCGACCGCGATGTATTACACAGGCGTCGACCCGCGCACTATGGAGCCGGTGTACACGCCGAAAAGCTCGCACGAGAAGGCGCTGCAGCGCGCGCTTATTCAATACCGCAACCCCGCCAATCGCGACCTTGTGCGTGAGGCGCTGCGAAAAGCCCATCGCGAAGATTTGATTGGCTTTGGGCCGAAATGCTTGGTGCGCCCGGGCGATGGCAGAAGTGGTGGCCCTGGCGGAAAAGGCGGCAAGGGAGCCGCTACCGGCGGCGGCAATAGCGTTCGAAGCGGCAAGGGAGCCAAGGGAGCGCATGGCGCCCGGGGCTTCGGTGGTGGCAAGGGCGCGCCATCGGGCCGTGGCTTTAATGCGGGCGCGACGAAGCGCGGCGGCAAAGGTGGCTTATCAAATGGCCGGGGAGAACATGCCGGCACGCATCGCTCCGAGGCTGCCAACAATAGTCCGAAGCGGTCTCGCCGTTAGCGAGTGCTGAAGAAAACGACTCGTCTTGCGCCTGAAAAAGCGGCTCGATTGTGCTTCGAAAGCGTTGAGGCCTGCTTCTCTGGAAAACCAGGGAGGCAGGCCTCTTTTTTTCATTTTGAATGGTTTGCTGAGCTGCTTGCCGCCGTATCGCTTTTTCGACCCTAATCTTTCTTGATTGGGAATTTCGCGGTGAACGTGGTTCCGCGCTCGGCGGAGCTCTGCGCGGAAAGCGTGCCGCCGTGTTCTTCGACGATGCTGCGTGCAATGGAAAGGCCCAGACCGTAGCCGCCAGCTCCACTTGTGCGCGCTTCGTCGGCGCGCCAGAAGCGGTCGAAAATATGGGGCAGGTCAGAAGAGGGAATGGGCGTGCCGGTGTTGTTCACCTGGATGACGGCATGCTTGCCTTCGCGCTTCGTGCCCACCACGACGTGTCCGCCCGCTTCGGCGTACTTGCATGCATTGTCGACGAGAATGCCAAGCACGCGTTCGATGTCGCCTCGCACGCCGCCAATGAACACGGGGGCCGAGGAACTTTCCGCCACATCGATTTCCACACCACGCTCGAAGGCGACGGCTTCGAATTGAAGGACCGCGCGCTGCGCCATGTCTGCTAAATCGAGCTTTTCTTGTTGCTTGCCCATGGTTGCCTGCGCGTCGACTTCGGCGGTGTCGTGCTTGGCCAGGGCGAGCATGTCTTCAACGAGGCCCTGCATGCGCTGTCCTTCGACCTGAATGCCCTCGATCCACTGGCGTTGGCTTTCGACGGTGCGCTCGGGATGTTCGAGCGCGATGGAAGCATCGGCCAGAATCACGGTAAGCGGGGTTTTCAGCTCGTGTGAGGCGTCGGCGATGAATTGGCGCTGAGATCGCCACGTTTGCTCGACGGGGCGCAGCGCCCAGCGCGAGAAGAACAGCGATATCACGAAAAACGCGGCGAGCGCAGCGATTGCCGCGCCAACGAGGGTGAGCGCGAGCGACTTCCAGCCGGCGGCGGAATTTGCGTCGGCGAACGCGAGATACGTGGTGTCGCCGATCGTTCGCTTTTCGAAGAAGAGCCCCAAGTCAGAGAAAGAACCCGTGCCGTCTTCTGCGGGGGCAAGGCGCGAGAGCGCGGTTTCGAGTACCTCGTCGTTGATGTTGGCGGTGCCGGCGGGCGAGGCGCTCATCGCGCTGCCTTCGGCGTTCAGCGCGTATACCGCAACGGGAATCGTTTGGCCCTGGCCTCCGCCGATTTTGGGGGCGAGGGCTCCGCTTTGGGCTGCGTCATAGCCGCCGGTGTCGTCATTCGATGAGGCATCGCCGCCATCGCCGACATCTGACCCATTCTGCGGTTCGCTTTCGTTGTTCTGCTCGTTGGCGTCGGCCGTGCTTGCCCAGTTTCCGTCAAATTCATGCCTGGGCGGCCTATCGTCGCGCATTTCTCTGTGTTCGTGCTGTTCAATTGCGTTGTCGAGGGAATTGGCGATGGCTTGCTGAACTTCTGCGACGTCCTGCTTCCAGTCGAAAATGCAAATCGCGGTGAATGAGACCGCGATTACGGCCAAGACGCACACCATATTCAGCGCGATGAATTTCTTTCGCAGCTTGAAGAGCACGGGGCTGCCTTTCGTGCCTTTACGCATCGCGGCCCTCCGCTAGGCGGTAGCCCACGCCGCGAATCGTCTCTATGTGCGCGTTGGCTTCAAGGAAGCGCAGTTTCTTGCGCAAGAACGAGACGTATGCTTCGACGTTGTTGTCCTCGGTTACGCCCGTGGTGCCCCATACGCGATCGATGATGGTTGCTTTCGGCACCGTTTTGCCGGCATTCGACATAAGCACGCGGGCGAGTGCGAACTCTTTTGCGGAAAGGTGGATGGAGGATGATTCCGACGCGAATTCGCGTTCGGTCAAATCGAGGGTCAGGTTGAATGCGCGAAGGGTCTCGAATTCAACTTCGCCTTGGCGGCGGGTGAGCGCGCGCAGGTGGGCCATGAGTTCTGCGGGCGAGAACGGCTTGGTCATGTAGTCGTCGGCGCCCGAATCGAGCCCGCGGATTTTATCGGGCACCGCATCGCGCGCGGTGAGCATGAGCACCGGGGTGGCGATTCCCGTGCGGCGCAGGTCAGAGACGATGTCAAACCCATTTTTCTTGGGCAGCATCACGTCGAGAATCGCGACGTCGTATTTTCCCTGAGACGCGTAGGCGTAGCCGGTTTCGCCGTCGTTCGCCGTGTCAACCGCGTGGCCGGCCTCTTCTAGGATGTGGGCGAGTGCGCTTGCCAGTCGCACGTCGTCTTCAACGATAAGCAGGTTCATGGTCGGATGCCTTTTCTTAATCTTGGCGTCGTGCCCCCGTGTGTGAGTGCTCTCGAACGCGGGGGCACGACGCTTTTTTCTTCAATGGGGCGCGCTGAGGGTTTCGAAGGCTGGAGGGCCATCCCGAAACCCCGCTTCGGCTACCGCACGCTCCCCTCGCAATGCGCCTTGCACTGCAATCAAGGAAATAAAGTAAGCTTGC
>NZ_CDRRGL010000034.1:0-16993 GCF_977041755.1 Slackia sp. | reverse complement strand
AGTAAAACTAGAGTATTTTGTAATAGGTAAAGAGTTTCTTATACCCCGTTGATTTCACACGTAAAGAAGGAAATAGCAGGAGAAACGGTAGGTTTTCATGACGTCGAAGTATGAAGCCTTTGTGTTGGCGGCCGAGACAGGAAGCTTCAAAAGCACCGCTGAGCAGCTTGGCTACACCCAGGCGGGCATCAGCTATATGATGAGCTCGCTCGAATCCGAAATGGGCACGGCGCTTTTCGCGCGCGATCATTCGGGCGTTCGTCTTACCGAGGACGGCCGCAACCTTTTACCTTGGATTCAAGACGTGTGCACGAGCGAGCGAGCGCTTCAAGCGCGTTTGGGCGAAGTGAGGCATTTGGAAAGCGGCACGGTGCGCGTCGCCGCATTCGCATCGACCGCCATTCGCTGGCTGCCAGGCATCGTAGATGAGTTCACAAAAGCCCACCCCAAAGTCGAGCTCGAATTCGCATGCTTCGAGGAGCAGAAAACAATCGAGGACGGTTTGCTGCATGGAGAGTTCGACTGCGGGTTCATCGTTTTGCCTCCGCAGGAAAAATTCTTCGTCATACCCCTGGTTCAAGACCCAATTTATGTCGCACTAGCTCCGCACCACCCCCTCGCCCAAGAAGACTTCTTCTCCCGCGAGGCACTCGCGAACGAACCCTACATCAAAATCCGAAACCCAGGCTACACCGAATTCGACGCCGTATTCGACCGGCATGAAGTTGTGCCGCACACGCGCTTCGTGATGGATAACGACTTCGCCGTTATGGGCATGGTGAACAAAGGCCTCGGCTACAGCCTTTTCCCAAAGCTCATTTTGCGCAAGGCGCCCTTCCAGCTTGCGCGTATCGAGCTGGAGATTCCCACCCACCGCGAACTCGGAATCGCCATGCGTTCGTGGGATCGCGCATCCATGGCAGCGAAGGCGTTCGTCGAAACTGTTCGAACCTGGGTTGCCGCTTGGGACGAGCGCGTTGAATTCGATGAGCGCTGGGACAATCTGGGATAGCGGCAAAACGCCGCACGCGGAAAACCTCCGCATATGCAACGCGGCCGAGGCACCATGCCCCGGCCGCGTTTTTTCGTTCTTTTAGAAATGTCGCCGAAAGAAAGCGTCTCGGTTACGCTGGGAACCGTGACGCCCCCGCGCAAATGACCCGCAAAGAGACAATGCGGCCGTTTCAGCAACCGCGGCGCCCCACCGCGCACAGAGCACCACAGGAAAGGCTTAGCCCTTGTAGTCTTTGCCCACGATGACCAAATAGGAACCCTCGTAGGTGTAGCTGCCATCGTTTACCGTAGGAGTGCCGCAGCCAAGCAGCTTGGCGATGCTCTTCGCGACGCTTTCGTCGGTTCCTTTGTCGTAAATGACGAGCGTCTTGCTGTAGTTGTACGAATCGGCATCGAGCGTATTCGTCACGTCGTAGCCCTTATTCGTAAGCGTGCTTGCAGCCGTGGCGGCAACGCCCGACACGCCGCTTCCGTTTTGAACTTCGACCTGTTCACCGTGGCCGTAGTCGGAAAGGCTCGATTCCTCGCCGTTCAAAACGGCTTGAGCCACCGCTTCTCCGCCGATGCTGCCGTCGGTCACGCCGCCGTTGTTCATCGAAGCGGACTCGTCGGGCGTAGGAGAGAGGCCCTGATCAATGCGCTTCATCATGGCTGCCCAAGCCTCGTTATTGCTATATTCACACCAAACGCCGTCTTCATACGATGAAGTGGTCGGGTTCATGGTCGAATAGATATCGGTAGACGGGTCCATGCCTCGCATCGAATTGGCAACGGCGGCGATATCGCTCACCGACATGTCGGTCGTGATGTAATCGCAAAGCGCGGTGATGGTGCTCGCCATGGTTGCCGGGTCGCTAGCCAGCAGTTTTTTCGCAATCGCGCCAAGCACCATACGCTGGTTCGCCGCACGGTAGTAGTCGCCTCCGCCGTAACCAGCTTCCTCATAGGCATTGCGCGCGCGGCACAAAATAAGCGCCTGGTCGCCATTGATTGTTTGCTCGCCCGCATCAACATGGCCGCCTGCATCGGCATCGTCGATGGTGATGGGGACGTTTACATCGACTCCGCCAAGCGCATCGACCACAGATTTGAAGCCATCGAAGTTGATTTCGGCATAATGGGAAATAGGCACGCCGGCAAATTGCGAGACGGTTTTCACCATAAGAGCCGGACCGCCATAGGTATAGGCCGAATTGATTTTTCCAACGCCATACCCTTCAATGTTCACAAGCGTGTCGCGCTCAATCGAAATAAGCGTCACTTTCTTCTGAACGGGATCAATGCGCGCCAGCATCGTCGAGTCGCTTCGATAGCTGTCTCCATATTCGCCACTTGCATCGCGCTCTTGGGATTTATCGGTACCCATAAGAAGCATATAGAATGGCTCGGCGAGCGATTTATCGGTCAGGGCAAGTTGCGTGTCTTCGTCGATGCCCTTCGACAGCTTGCCATTCAGAACGCCCATATACGCGAAAGCCGCGCCAACGCCAATGACAGCAAGAGCCACCACTGCGGCAACAACCCCGACAATGACCTTCTTCCGCTTTTTGCGCGAACGCATTCGGGAGTATTCCGAACCCGTGCTCTCTCGAGAATAAGGAATCGAAGTGCGAGGCGAGTCGCCAGACCCGTATGCCCTTCTGGAATAAGAACGAACCGTAGAAGCGCCATCCTCTTGGCCCGACCCCTGAACACGCGGAGTGCTTGAGAAGCGAGCATTTTCGCCCCCCAAACGATTGTCTAAAGAATCTCGTCGACGAGACACCATGCAGCCTCCCTTATTGAACGATTTTAGCTATTGTCTCTTACCGTTCCATCAAGCGTCCCGCCATCGTTGACATTGCGCTTTTCGTCTTCATACGGAGGCAAGCCATCATCAACGCGGGTCATCATCTTTCGCCACGCTTCGTTGTCGCTGTATTCGATATACACTTCGTTTTCATAGGCGGAAATGGTCGGATTCATCGCGGACCAGATATTATTCTCGGTATCGATGCCACGCATGCTGTTCGCAACAGACACGATATCGGTAACGCTCATATCGGTCGTAACGTAATCGCACAGCGTCGCAATCGACGTCGCCATCGTCGCAGGATCGCTCTCCATGAGTTTCTTGGCAATCGCGCCAATTACCATTCTTTGGTTTGCGGCACGATAAAAGTCGCCACCGCTGTAACCGGCTTCTTCATACGCGTTGCGCGCTCGGCAAAGAATCAACGCCTGCTCGCCATTGAGCGTTTGAAGACCAGCATCCACATGGCCACCGGCATCGGCATCGTCGATTTCCATAGGAACGTCGACCTCAATGCCGCCAAGGGCATCAACGACGTCCTTGAAGCCATCGAAATCGATAGATGCATAATGGGAAATAGGCACACCGGCAAACGTCGATACCGTGCTCACGACAAGAGGAGCACCGCCAAACGCGGCGGAAGCGTTGAGCTTATTCGGCCCGTAGCCTTCAATGTTCACATACGTGTCGCGCTCGATCGAGACAAGCGCCACCGTTTTCTGCCGAGGATCGATACGCGCAAGAATCATCGAATCACTTCGGAAGGTATCTCCGTAAGCCCCCGATTCCCTACGCTCTTCAGAAGAGTCGGTGCCCATGATGAGGCAATAAAACGGATCGCCTGGCTGAACCACTTCGGACGAAAGCGTAGCTTTCAACTCGTCGTCGATATTGTTTTGAAGCTTGTCGTTCAGGGAATTCATGTACACGACGCCCGCAAACGCCACGCCGCCAGCCGCAAGAAGAAGCACCAGCACAACAGCGAGCACAACAAACGGCCACTTTCGCCGCTTCTTGGGAATCGCATAGGAATCACGCGAATAGCTGTTATATCCAACTTGGTTTTGACCGCCAGTCGGAAGGTTGTAACCCATTTTGCTGACGCCATATTTGTGTTTGTTTTTATTATTCATGGGGTCATTATCTCTTGAAGCGGGGAAAATTGTAAAGACACCACGCAAGAGCCCCATACCTTAACACAAGGTGACAGCGAAACAACCATCCGAAATTCTCCGGAGCCCGCTTCACCTCAAACCCTTGAGATTGTCGGCTCATAGCGTTAATTGTCGACTCGTAGCATTATCGGCGCGCGACACGCTACACTAGAGTTCAAGCAAACCTGAAACCAGACTGTTTTTTATCAACCAACCGAGGAGCGAGAGTGTCGCACGACAACGACTTTCCCGAAAATCACGACGCACCGCGTACGCGTACGCACGCTCGCCCTCGCCCGGCCAAAAAGCCGCTTGCCGCGCAAGAGGGGCAGCGCATTCCCACGCGTCGCGCTGATGAGCACGCGTACCCGGTCGAAACGCCCGGCCGCTCGAGCGAACCGCGCGCGCCACGCGTCCAGGTTCCCACCGATTCACGCGCGCCGCGCACCCATGCGCCTGGCAAGCCGCACCCGTCTCGCAACCAAACACCCGTTGCCCAAACATCAACGTCGAGGCCCTCAAAAACCGTATTCGCCATTGCGGGCGCGTGCGTTGCACTCGCACTCGTCCTGTTCGGCGTCGTGCATTGGCAAAACACTAGACCCATCGACATCATGGTGAACGGTCAAGAACTGCAGCTGCCTCGCACCGCAACCGTAAACGATGCATTCGAGGCGGCGGGCTCACCCGCAACGGCGGGCAACATGCTCGATATTGACGGCGAACTGCTGCAAGAAGGCAGCGGCGCAGCGTATACGGCAACGCTCGACGGACAGGAACTTGACCCCACCACCGCAGCCGACACACCGCTCGATGGCCACACGAGCATCGATTTCGCAAACGGAGTCGATATCGAAGAGCCGTCCAACACGGCCGAAAACCAGCCCATCGCCCATGGCGTTCAAGACGTTGGGCATGGGCCGCTCCATATCGTCACCCAGAAGGGACAAGACGGTTCGGGCACAATTAAAACCGGCCAGGTTTCCGGAAAACAGCAGGTCATCGAGGTAACGAGCGACCCCGTCGACACCATCATGAAGCGCTGCTACCCCGACACGCAAGGCGAAAAGGTCGTGGCGCTCACCTTTGACGACGGCCCATGGGACGACACCAACGAGCTGCTCGACGTGCTGCGCGACAATGGCGCGAAAGCCACGTTCTTCGCCGTTGGCAATCGAATTTCGGGCAATGGGGTCGATACCGTGAAACGAGAGGTCGTCGAGGGCCATCAAGTCGCGACCCACACGTGGGACCACGCGGCGGGCGACGGTCAAAGCGTGAACCTTTCCTATATGAGTGCCGAACAACAGCGCGAAGAAGTCACGAAAGGCTTTCAGGCAATCGAAGACGCCACCGGACAAAAGCCAAGCTTCGTGATGCGCGCGCCCGGAGGCAACTTCCCTACCGAAGTATGGAGCAACGTGGAAGACCTCGTGGTTGCCGACATTGGTTGGGACGTCGACACCACCGATTGGAAGCGGCCGGAGGCGAGCCGCATCGCAGCAGAGCTTATGCGGGTCACGCCCGGCGATATCGTGCTCATGCATGATGGCGGCGGAAACCGAGAAAACACCATTGAAGGCCTGCGCATCGCTCTGCCGAAGCTCGTGCAAGACGGCTGGAAGTTCGTCACGATTGACGAACTTATGAAATACCCTACGAAGGACAACTAAACGAACTTACGCCCAGCATTCATAATCGCCCGCACCCATAAACGCAAAATGGCGGCCTCGAAGTGCGAGGCCGCCATTTGTTTTACTCAATCTCGATCGATGTTTTCACTCTAATGCCGATTTCGGCCATACGCTTGCGAAGCGTAGCATACGTCACGCCCAAGAGCTCTGCCGCCAAAAGCAAATCGCCATCAGCCCCTCGAATCGCCTTTACGATACGCATGCGATCAGCTTCTGCCACATTTTCATCTTGCGAAAACGCGCCCGTAGTTCCGGCAGGGAACCCCGCGCTTGAAGCAACGGAAAAAGCGGCATCCTGGCCTTGTCCCGAATGCAATTCCCCCGATTGCCAACCTGCCGAATGCTCGCTCGGCTCATCGGCCGCACGCAACCCAAAACCAGCCATCGCATCGAAGCCGACGCCACAGGGCGACGCCCCAGAAACGACCTCACCAAAAGGAGTTGACTCCTGGTAGCCATACCCCATTGCCGACGGCCTATCGTACGCTCCTGTCCCAACGCGGTCGAACGCCGCCGAAGGCGAATACATGCCTGTCGGCAAGCCTCCACCCACCGGCGCCATGCGGCCAGACTGCCCAGCGACCGCCGCCATTGAGAGCGCAGGACCCTCAAACGACATGCCCACCGATACGGCGTTCGCGACATGGACAGGCAAATCCTCAAGGGTCACCTTGGCCCCCTCTCCTGCCATAATAAGGCTGCGTTCAACAACGTTGCGCAACTCTCGCACATTGCCGGGCCAAGTGTAATTCGCAAGCGCCTTCATAACGTCTTCAGGCAGGGGAGTGCACGGCAGACGAAGCGAGTCTGACAAATCTCGATTGAAATGATCGACGAGCAAGGCCACATCGCCCTCACGCTCGCGCAAAGGCGGCAGAGATATTTCGACCATGCTCAGGCGATAGTACAAATCGGCACGGAAACGGCGCTCATTGATAAGGCTTCGAACATTCTGATTCGTAGCAGCCAGAAAACGCACGTCAAGCTGATGCGGCTCGGTCGACCCAAGGCGCGTGACGCTTTGTTCCTGAATGACGCGCAGCAAGCCCACCTGCAAATCGAGGGGCATTTCGCCAATCTCGTCCAAAAACAGCGTTCCGCCTTCGGCCGCTTCAATCTTTCCGATCGAACCGCCTTCTTTAGCTCCCGTAAACGCGCCCGCCTCGTAACCAAACAGCTCGGCCGCGAAGAGGTCACGGGGAATCGCCCCGCAATTGATTGCAACGAACGGCCCCTTGCGTCCAGACATGCGATGCAAGGCGCGCGCCACAACCTCTTTGCCTGCACCCGTCTCACCCAAAAGCAAGACATTGGTCTTAATGGGCGCCACCTTGCGAACGAGTTTATCAACCTTGCCCCATGCAGGCGACTCGCCGATATAGTCGACAACGTCTTTCGCCGAAGCGCGGCCAAGCGATTTGCGGCTCCCCTCTGCGCGAGCCCCTCCCCCGTTCGATGCCTGGCCCTTTCCCGACTTTGAAGAAGAGTCAGCCCCAACGGACGGCACATCGAACACGCACACAACGAACGAGAGCCCGTTGCCAACGTCGACCGCCGATCGATTCAAAAGCGCCAATTCGCGCTCTTCCTTCTTTCGCCCTTCCTTGAATACCACGGGCAAGGGCTCGCCTTCTTTCACGGGCGACTCGAGTACATATTTCACGCCCGTCTTCTTCGAGAGGTACGCGGAAAGCGATTGGGACCCATAGGAAAACGTCTCATACCGAGGGATATAGGAATGCATGGCTTCATTTGCGATGAGTACATTGCCGCGCCTGTCGAGAACAAGCACCGGCTGTTCCATGAGGCGAATGAGCGGCTTGAAGAATTCAGCCGTCGATAGTTTCGCCCGCATGCCACGACCGGCGAGAAAGAGCTCATTGGCCAAATCGACCGCTGTCGCGCACATATCTAGGGCGCATTCGGGAAGCATTCCGAACGGGTTATTGAGGTTCATGGCGCCGAAATACACCCCTCGGTTATCGAGGAAGGGGGCGCTCACGCCAGAATAGGTTTGAGAAATGGCCCTATACTGCTCAAAGCCATCGGCGCGTACGGGCTTCTTCTCGTAAGGAACAATGGTCGCGTTTCCCGTTCCCACGACCTCCTCGAGCACATACGTGCCGAACGTGCGCGGATAATAGCTCAAGGGCGACTGAAAGCCGAACACGAAGCTTTCCTGATCCATAAGCGAGACGTTGCAATTCAGCAATGCCACAAGCATGCGCATAACGGGCATATTCGTCGCCAGCGAGTGGGCATAAGCCCGCTGTTTTTCGGCAAGCAGCTTTTCGTCCATAGAAGGAAAGTCGCTCGACCAAGGATTCACGCCCGCCGCTCGGCAGCGCTTCCATGAACGCGCGATTTCGGGGCGAACAACGCTTTCGTCGATTTCGCCCGTCGCAATGAACCTTCGCCACGCTTCAACTTGACTTTTCTGATCGTACATCGACCCCTTCTTCCCCATTGCCTCTATGCGGGCCCCCCCAATTGGCCCATCGTCACGCAACGTCGCGCGCGTCCACTACGAATCGCACGACCACCGACGGCGCGATTGCGCTTCGATACCGAGAGATTCTCGATATTTCGCAACCGTGCGTCGCTTTATCTCAATGCCCTTCTCATTCAGCGCGGCGCATATCTTCGCATCGCTCAATGGATGGCTCTTGTCCTCTGCGGCGATAAGGTCTTTAATCATCTGCTTGATTTCGAACGACGAAACAGCACCCGTTGTCGCCTGCGCCCCAAGACCCATGCCAGAAGAAACCCGCGGCATGGCGCGCGTGAAAAACATTTTCAGCGGAAACGTTCCCCACGGCGTTTGGATATATTTTCCCTGCACAGCTCGACTCACCGTAGATACATGAATATCAAGGGCATCGGCCGCCTGCTGCATGGTAAGCGGCGAGAGCGCCGAGCCACCCGTGAGGAAAAACTTGAACTGCCGCTCCACCAGAAACACGCCGAATCGCTGCAGCGTTTGACGACGTTGTTCAAGATTGCGCAAAAAGGAATCAGCTTCCTCACGCTTCTCGCTCAAATACGCCGCTGCCTCACGCGCAAGGCCCTCTTCTTCCATCATCGCCACGTATTCGGCGTTCAACGCCAAGCAATTTTGGGAAGCTCCCACCACCTCAACGGTAAAATCGGAGCCCTTTCGGCGCACGATGATATCGGGGATGACATAGCGCGAATCGGGGCGTTGATAGAACGCCGAGCCCGGACGAGGGTTCATGCCGCGAACCACGCGCTTCATGCGAGCGACCTCATCGACGGGCACGCCAAGTTCTCGAGCGATTGCAGGCAGCCTGCCTTGGGCGAGATCGTCGAGGTAGCCTTCTATGAGCTCTGACATAACTTCGGGATGCGGCTCGTCGTCGGGAATCTGAAGCTTCAGACATTCACGAACATCATGCGCGCCAACGCCTCGCGGCTGAAGGCGCTGCAACGCCTCGAGCAGCCTTTCGGCACACGCATATTCGACATCGCACTCAAACGCCACCATGCCGACATCGCCAACGAAGTACCCGTCGTCGGTCACGTTATCGATAAGAGCATTCATGACCCCAAGGTCACAAGCACTCAGATGCAAATCGGTCACCTGAAGGCGCAGGAACTCATGCAGCGTTTCGGTCTCTATGCAATCATCCTGGATACGAGAAAAGTCCCACTCGGTTGCGCCCGCGATTCCAAGCGTATGGCGAGGAGCCGACCAACCCGTAACGTCGTACGCCTTCGCTTCGGCACGCTCCTTCGCCTCTTCGAAGGCCGACTCGCTCGGAAGGGCGTCGTAGCTGAATAAATCGTCTTCATAATTGATTTCAAGAAGGGGGTTCGACTCGGCCATAGAGGCAATGCGATCGGGAAGCGAGGCAACTGGCAACGCAAGCACTTCAAGGCCCTGCATCGAAACGGGAGCAAGACGCGTTTTCGTCTTCGTGGACGTCCTCGGCGTCAAGCCCGTCGACAAAGTACCAGAAACCACAAACGCCCCCTTCGCTTTGGTTTAGGCCTACCTATTCCGACCCGGTTTCACGCACGCACGTCCGAGGACGCACGGGTCGTTAAGCCGTTTACATTGCACTATGCAATTCCGCATCTGATATTCTATCTATTTCAAATGGCATATAAAGACGAAAAGCATCGAATTTGGCTATGAGTTTCTGAAAAGTCGAACAAATATGACATTCTGGCACAAAATATGCTTGACATATAAGCGTTAGTATATGCCAGAAATGCCGTTTAATTCTTTCTGGGGGATGAACATGAACACATCGGGGAACGGCATCGCACGGACGCATGAAACGGACGCGTTGGATTTGAGTACCATGACGAAGCACGAAATGCCTTACGGAATTGACGCCATAGCCGAAATTCGTATGTCGACCCCGGCGGATTATCCCGCCATTATTCGCATGGGCGAGGCGGCTGACATGGGCACGCTCGACGGCTTCGAGGACACGCTCGTCGCGACGCACCTCTCTGGCGGCATCGCGGCATTTTGCCGCCTTCGCATCTACGACGGCATCGCACACGTCAATCCAATCGTCGTCGACGAATCGCTGCGCGGCCATGGTGTGGGCGCAGCGCTCATGAAGGCCGCGCGAGAGCGCTACGGCGAACTCCGTTTCGTCGCTCGCGGCTATGCGGTGGGGTTCTACAAGTTCATCGGATGCGCCCCCGTCGAATGGGATGAAATCGCCCCCGAAGTCGCATCCGATTGCGATGATTGCGAAAAGCGGGACGAATGCCAGCCGCTCCCGATGAAATACCCTATCGAAAACGAAGAGCGCACAATCGCCACTTCCCTCGATTAATCAGGACAAACAAAAAAACGCGCGACAAATGCCGCGCGACGTGGCCTCATAGCCTCTTTATCGCATGAAGCGGGTTATTCAATCCCCACCAAGAACGCCTTGCCGGCATCGGTGACGGAAAGCGCATTCGCCAAACGACCGCCATCGTCTCGATAGCGCGCTTCGCTGTTCACGAGGCCCGAGCCGACAAGACGGCGTATGGCCGCATGTACGCGATATTCGCTCACGCCGACAACCTTCGCTATCTCTCGACGAGAGAGCGAAGCAGGCTCGCCATTCTGCTTTTCATAACGCGCGACAAGACGCAGAATCGACACCGTAACCACGGCAACGTCATCCCAGCTCGTACGGCCATGACCTGCCATGGAACCGCCTCCTTCACCAAAGACGCGTCCGCCGTTTCGTCCTCCAAGCAAAACGCAACTTATACATACATATTCGCATTGACAAATCATTAACAAGCGTCAGCGCAAATCTTCCCAAAGGGATGAGCCGTATGATAGGAGACCCCTCCCCCATCGTCAATTAAAAACTGCACAACATTCGCCATCGTTGTGCGAGCGGCGTCAACGCGCCCTCAAACGTAGAAATGCCCCGACAATTGCGGGGCATTTCTACACAAGCTTGGTAAGCGCAAGGCAACCAGCAGCGCTCTGGCTTCACGCCGCTCATAATTCGCATCGCGCATACGATGCAGCCCTAAGGAGATGGCTGCGGCGAGACCCCCTGTCCGACCGGGGGCCTCGCCGCAGCCAGGTCTCGCGACCTGGCCTTGGAGCGAAGAGAGTGATTAGCGCTGATTCTTTGCCTCGGGAGCGGGATCTGCGGGGCCGGCGTATGTCTGAACGATAGAGGCATACGTGCGAGCTTCGTCGCCCACAACCTCAAGATCGGTGTCCATCCAATTGCGACGGCGAATCGCCACGAGCGCCCAGTCGCGAGCGGAGCCCTTAATATAATTCGGGCTCGCAGGATCACCCTTCGCCCATACCTCACCCGAAGGCAAGGTGAGCTCAAGGTACATCGGAACCTCGGGGTCGAAGGTGAGGCCATTCACGTTGTACATGTTCGGACGACCCTGCCACGAGAGGAACAGCGTGGAGGCAATGCGATCTTTGACAACGGGTTCAATGCCAAGAGCGTCGTAGATATCGACGCTATGGGCCCAAAGCTCCATAAGGCGCGCAGACGCAAGCGAACGATTGGACATGGGGGGAATGCCGGCCGCCCAAGGCACGCGGCTCTTGGGGCCACCCGCAATAAACGCCTCATTCATGATGGTGCGCTGCTCGCGCCACCAGGAAAGAATTTCGGCGCCTGTCATGTCCTGGCACTTCAAAACATGGTAATGCTCGTCCTGGTCGCTAAATGCGTCCGCGACGGCATTCACGCTCTCACCACGGCCATTAAGCAGCTCCGCGGCGCAATAATCGAAAAACGCGATATGGGCAATGACGTCTTTCAGCTTCCACGTCGTGCAATACGACGCCATTTTGTTCCAGTCTTCCTCAGAGAAATCCTGGACAAGCACGTCAACCTGCGCCTGCTCAGCAAGCAAGTCACCCATCGGATCAAAGAATTCAGCCATGTCGTTCCCCTTTCTTTTGATTCCGTCGCCCATCGTGCGATGAAATCACGTCACTACACGGAAGCCTGAGCGCCTTGGCCTTGGCCTTGGCCTTGGCCACGCATCAAAGCCTGCATGCTCTTTAGGCACGCTCGATACACCAGACTCCCGTTCGTTGGCTTTTCACGCGAGCAATACACGCCCGCGACCCACATTAGTCTTGATAGAGTTTCTGAATAGCGCGGCCTGCAATATGAATCATGATTTCATCGGTGCCGGCGCCAATACGATAGACGCGCTGGTCACGCCACAAGCGAGAAATACGGCAATCCTTGGTGTAGCCGATACCGCCCATGACCTGCAAGGCCGTGTCGCACACCTCGAACGCCGCGCGGCCACAATACAGTTTCGCCACCGCGGAATCGATTTGCACCGGTTCGCCGTTGTCAATCTTCCATGCGGTCTTGTACACCCAGTTGCGCATGTTTTCGATCTTCATATACATCTCGGTGATGTGCTCCTGGATGAGCTGGTTCTTGCCGATGGGCTTGCCAAACTGCACGCGCTGGGTTGCGTAATGCGTCGCATCCTCAAACGCGCATTCGGCGGCACCGAGGCTCTGGGCGCATGCGATAAGGCGCTCGACCTCGAAATTCACCATTGCCTGCATGAAGCCATTGCCCTCAACGCCCACGAGGTCCTTCTCTTCGAGAACGACGTCTTCCATATGAAGCTCGCAGGTATTGCCCATATTCCAGCCGATTTTCTCAAGCGGCTCGATGGAGATACCCGGCGTGAGGTTGCCCTCGTCATCGCGCAGGGGTACCCACCACATGCTGAACTTCGAACGATTCTCGCGCAAAGTGGGATCGTCGGCCGCATTGCGCGCGACGCAAAGCATGTACTTCGAGTTCACGGCGTTGGTCATGAACGATTTATTGCCATTGAGGTACACCTTACCATCGCGACGCTCGTACGTAGAAGCGAGCGAGCTCGAGTCGGAGCCGGCACCAGGCTCGGTGAAACCAAGCACGAAGCCCGGTCGACCAGCCATAACCTCAGCGAAGCACTGCTCCTGCTGCTCGGCAGAACCGTATTCGGTCATATCCTTGAGCGCGCACAGGTTGCCATACACGTAGATGGGTGCGCCGTTTTTGCAGATGCGCTCAGAAACCAACATGAGCGTCGTCACGTCAACGGGCGTACCGCCGAACTTCTCATCGACGCCGAGCATCTGGAAGCCGTTTTCGAGCAGCGCGTCGGTAAATTCCGTCGGCCACTCATGCTTCTCGTCGCACTCCTTGAAATACTGCTCGGTGCCATAGCGCTCCATCAGCTCGTCGACGCTCTCGAGCAACAACTCTTGTTCTTCGGTAAGGGCGAAATCCATGGTTTTCCTTTCCTCTGTTTCCCGCATCCTTGCTTAACGTTCACAACATCGCATGACTGCGCTGCGATTCTGATAAGTAATTAGCAAGAAGCGTGCCAAAACGAAGAGACGCCGCCCAAAAGGACAGCGTCTCTTAAAAATTTAATTCAGCATTCAGAACGTGCCGCTACTTCTCGATGTGGGCGTCAAAATAGGCGATAACGTTTTTCAACCGAATCTTTCCCGCATCATCACGGCCCAAGTCGTCAACGAACAGTACATAGCGCGGCTTTTTGTAGCTTGCGATATAGGCCTTGCAGGCCTCTTGCACATCTTGCGCCGTGAGGGTTTTACCCTTCACCGGTTGCACCACGGCAGCGACAGCCTCGCCCATCACCGGATCGCTCGTGCCAAAGACCACGCAATCGGCCACATCGGGGTTTCTTAAAATGGCGGTTTGCACTTCATTGATGAACACGTTTTCGCCGCCCGATTTGATCATGTCCTTTTTGCGGGCGCACAGGTAGTAGTAGCCGTTTTCGTCAACGCGCATGACGTCGCCCGTATGTAGCCATCCATCAGGTGTAATGGTGTTTGCGGTAATTTCAGGTTGCCCATAATAGCCGCTCATCACCGCGGGGGATTTGACAAGAGCCTCACCAGGCTCACCAGGCGCCACATCGTTTCCTTCATCGTCGACGATGCGTACCTCCATCTCATCCATCGGCTTGCCAAGCGCATCGAGCAGCGGGGAATCCTCTTCCAGCATCTCGCGCGTCAAACGCATCGTAATGCCGGAGCCGCTTTCGCTCTGTCCCCAGCCGTAATTGATTTCAGCATTGGGGAATGCGCCGTATATCGCCCGCACAATTTCGGGCATCATGGCGCCCGCCGCGCTTTGCACAATGCGAACGGTCGACAAATCGTGCGACGACACGCCGCCATCGCGGACGAGGCGAACGTAGGTCGTCGGCGGCAGCAAAATCATATGCGTCACCCCATGCTCGTCGATTTGGTCGAGCACGGCGCGCGCATCGAACTTCCCGCAAATGACGATTGTTGCGCCAGCCGAAAGGGCACACATGAACCAGCTATGGCCACCATGGTGCTCAAGCGGGCATTGGATAAGGACGACAGGGTGATCCATTTCAAGCATGGCGTTCGAGCGCAGAATAACCCGAATTTCCGCCAAATCCTGCCCATGAGTACGGCATGCGCCTTTCGGAAGGCCGGTTGAGCCGCCCGTAAACTGCACGCGCGAAAGAGCCCCCTCGTCGCGGAAAAGTTCAAGGTCGGGCTCAGCGGGTTCGGAAAGGTCGAACAGGCGAGGAGCAAACGGCGTCGATGCGCCAACGGCAAGAAGGTCGAGCTCGGGATTGAAATCGCGACGGCTTTCGACGACTTTCTCTTCGAATTTCTTCGCGAATACAAGGAGCTTCGCATCGACCGCATTCGTGAGATATGCGATTTCGCGAGGAATAAGTCGATAGTTCAAAGGAACGGCAACCGCGCCGATGCGCTGAATCGCCAAATAGACGGCGATAAGCTCGACGCTGTTCTCCATGAGATAGGCTACCTTGTCGCCCGTTTCCACGCCTCGGTCGCGAAACGCACGGGCGATTTTGCAAGCCAAGGTATCCAGCTGCTCATACGTTTGGGTAATCTCGCCGCATACGCAGGCAACACGCTGCGGATGCTTTTCAACATTCTCAAGAAATGGCTCGATAATGTTGCCATATGTTGTTGCCCCAGACACCTTGGCCCCCTCATTTCGGCCCGTGCAAATTCAGCATGCGCCCCTCAATACCAAGGGCGCAATGGGCGGCCGCCGATGCCGGCAAAGCCGCCCACCCCAAACGCCCTAGCGGGCGAACTTTTCCATAGTTTTGGCGTAGGCTTTCGTCGTGGTGCAGAACGGAGAGCCCGTCTGCTCGAGCGCGAGCGAAGCCTGGAGATTGGTATCGCTCAAAGAGTTCAGCATCCCCTTCGCCACCTGGATAGACGCATCGGGCATTTCCGCCAATCGATGCGCGAGTTCCATCGTTGTTTCCTCAAGGGATTCCGACGGAACCACGCGGTTCGCGATGCCGAGCTCGCCCAGTCGCACGCCAGAAATGCGATCGCCCAGGAAGAGGATTTCTTTGGCGTGCTGCATGCCAACCAATTCGGGCAAGAATTTCACCACGCCCATCTCGGGAGCAATGCCGATTTGGCAAAACGCCGGAATCACAGTGGCCGTCTCGCTCACGCATACCAAATCGCTCGCGAGCATAAGCGCGAAACCGCCGCCCACGGCATAGCCGTCGACCATGGCCACAATCGGCTTAGCAATAGTGCGCATGGCGGTGACGGTGCGGCAGTATTTGCGATACGTTTTACGCGCGTGCTCGGGAGTGTTTTCCTCGGGAGAGCTTTGGCTCAAATCGCCGCCGCTCGTAAAGCAGTTGCCCGAACCGCGAAGAACGATCGCGCGAACTTCTGCGTCCTCGTCGGCAGCATGGAAGCAATCCGTCAGCAGATCCATCATGGTGGCGTTAATGGCATTTTTCTTTTTGGGCTGATTCAGATACACAACCGCAACGCCGTCTTCGCCTTTTTCCATGTAGACCATATCGGTGTTTTCGCTCATAGCAGGCACTCCCTAGATGGCGCAAGCAGCAACGTAGCCAGCCTTGGTCGCATCGGCGATACGATGCGGCTCATCGGCGTCGCCAACCAGATACACCTCGTCGCAAATGCCCTTGAGAGATTCAGCAAGAGCATGGTTCGGCTTGAATCCCAACGTAATCGCGACGGTTTTCGCGGGAATGAAAATCTCGGTCTGATTGCCCTCTTTGTCGGTTTGAACAGCCTTGACTCCCTTGTCGGTAATCTCGGTGACCTTGGTGAGCGCATGCATTTCAATGTTTTCGGCCTTCTTGAAGCCGTTAATCAGGCCGAAGCGATCGGAGCCGCCCACGTCGTAGCCGATCTTCTTTTTCTCCTCGATAATGGTGGCACGGCGCCCGGTCTCCATACATAGGTGACCCAGCTCGCAACCCGGCAAGCCGCCGCCGATGATGGCGACCTCGCGGCTCACGGGCCAATTCATGGCCGTAGTCGCCCAACGGGCAAAGCTCGGAGTGTAGTGCATCTTCACAACGTTGGTCGCACCCCACCACATAAAGTTGTTGAATGCGCTCTTGGTGTGCGGCGTGTTGCCGTTGAGCATCTCGAGCAGGTCGTGGGATTGGAGCACGTTGGCGTTATCCACGCCAGGAACATCGAGCGTCATAACATCGCCACCGATTGCGACGATAACAGCATCGGGTTTGGCCGCCTTAACCACGGAAGCATCGACCGGAGTCTTCAAATGCACCTTGATTTCGGGATGCGATTTCACCAGGTTGTTCATGTAGTCGAGATAGCGCTCGTGATAAGGGCTGAAAATCGAAGACATCTTCACGCAGCCACCCAGACGGGGGCCTGCTTCGTAAAGATCGACCTCATGGCCGCGCTCAACGGCGCACACGGCCGCATTGATGCCAGCCGGGCCAGAACCCACGACCATCACGCGCTTTTTCTTCTCCGCTTTCGGGTACATCTC
>NZ_CDRRGL010000033.1:0-17022 GCF_977041755.1 Slackia sp. | reverse complement strand
CTGCCTCACGCGCCCCGAAGACCAGCTGAGCAAGGTCACCCGCTACGACCACATGAAGCTCGCTTTTGACGAGCTCGTCGATGGTGAACTCAAACATCGCAAGCGCGACTTCGCCGGCTGGGAAGCGCAAATGATTCAGCACATGGTCGACCATTGCAAGGGCAAGCTCGTTTAAGCGATTCCGCAGTGAACACTTGAAGCGCGCCGACTTTCCCTCATATGAACGAATGGGGATCCAAACGCACCGCTTCCAAAACGAAAAGGCCTGTCGAACGACAGGCCTTTTTCTGCGAGAAATACTGTTTTGCTAGTCTTGCGGAACGATTACGGTCGGAATCGTGAGGTTCAACAACGTCGAGTGCGTTACCGACCCGAAGAGCGCACGACCAAGTGCTGCGCGCGAACGCGTTCCCAAAACAAGCACGCCGCGGGTTTTCGCATATCCCTGTAGAACACGCGTGGGAGACGAGCCTTCTACAGCATGCCCACGAACATCAAGACCCTCATGTTCCTCGCGCAGAACCGCCGCAAGCGAATCGAGGCGAGCCTGATACTGTTCGCCAACAGGACCAAGGCCGCCGCCCATCGCCTCTGCGGGCCTCGAGATCCAGGCAGGCAATCCCCAACCCGTAATCAAGCGAAGCGGCTGCTCGGTGGCAATTGCTTCAGCAATCGCGAAATCAAGCGCCTGATTCGTGGATCCATCGGGATCGATTCCAACGACAACGCCTTCCCCATCGTAATCCTCTGCCCAGTCGACTGGAATAACCGCCGTGGGAACAGCCGCCGAAACCGCAACGCGCAAAGGCTTCGCACCGCCGATGGTGTCGCCGACGCTCATGCCATGATGAGAGCCAAGCACGATAAGATCACAGCCAGCAGAGGCGTCGACAATATTTTCGACAACCTCGCCTTCCGCGATGCGCATCTCAACCTGAACGTTGGGATAACGCCCGGCAACGAAAACACGCGCCTTGTCCAAGTTCGCCTCAACAGCCTCTTGAACGTCTTCGATCGAAACGCCCGCTTCTTTCACTTTCCTCGAATCGATAACCGAGAGCAGCTCGAGTTTAGCGCCCTCGCGGCTCGCGCGACGCGCCGCCCAATGAAGGGCCCTCGTACCGCGCGCAGTTCCATCGATACCGACAAGAATCTTTTTCATCATTTGAGCCTCTCAAATAAAGCGAATCGCGAGAATTGCCTAGTGGAAAATCGGAATCATGAGCCACAAGGCGAACAGCACAATGAAAACGCATCCGGCGAAACAAATCACCGAACCGACGCGCGGCATAATGCGCGCATAGCCCTCTCGGTCAAGCCCGCCGGCGGCCCACAGGCGCAGGCCCGATGCGTACAGCGTCGATATCATGCCGGCCACGCATACGGCGACCACAAGCACGGTTGCGAAATTAATAAACTCTTGCATCTTCGCATCCTTTCCTTAAGCAGCGGTCGCGACTTTGGTCGAAGTGGAGGTCTTGATCTTCACTTCGGAAGCTTCATTGACATTGCCCGAATTCACGGGATTGCGCTTCGACAGACGGAAAATGACCAGCGCGACAGCCACCGCGATAAAGGCGACGGCAATCGTTCCGCCAAGGCCAGTTTTCGCGAGCGCGCACGCCGCGGCGCCCACGAGACCGGCGGCCGGGAACGTAACGAGCCACGCGATGAGCATGCGAGCCGCAACGCCCCAGTTCACCTTGTTGCCAGGCTTGCCGAGGCCGGTACCAATGATGGAGCCGGAGCACACCTGCGTGGTGGAAAGTGCGAAGCCCATATGCGAAGAAACGAGAATCGTGGTTGCAGAAGCAGCCTCGGCGGCAAAACCCTGCGGAGTGGAAATCTCGGTAAGGCCCTTGCCGAGGGTGCGAATAACGCGCCAACCGCCCATGTACGTGCCCGCAGCGATCGCCAAACCGCACACAGCAACGACCCAAAGCTGGGGACCGGTGCCAGCGCCCTGAGCGCCAACGGCGATAAGAGTCAGCGTGATAATGCCCATGGTTTTCTGGGCGTCGTTAGTGCCGTGCGAAAGCGCCACCAGGCACGCCGTAACCGTCTGGCCATGGCGGAAACCATTGACGATTTGGTCTTCGCTCATCTTCTTCACGATGAAATATATGAGCTTCACCGCGACGAACGCCGCCAAACCGGCAACGATCGGCGAAACGAGCGCAGGAATGAGCACCTTGGCAAGCACCGCGCCGAAGTTCACGCCTTCAACGCCCGCGCCGATAATAACGGCGCCCACAAGGCCGCCGAACAGCGCATGGGACGAGCTTGAAGGAAGGCCGACGAGCCACGTGAGCAGGTTCCAAATGATCGCGCCAACGAGACCCGCGAAAATAAATTCAGGCCCAATTGTCACCGCCTGCTCATTGATGATGCCGCCGGAAATGGTTTTCGCCACCTCGGTCGAAAGAAATGCACCGACCAAGTTCAACGTACCGGCAGCGATAACCGCAGTTTTTGGCTTAAGCGCTCCGGTCGCGATCGACGTAGCCATAGCGTTGGCCGTGTCGTGAAAGCCGTTCGTGAAGTCAAACGTGAGCGCCGTTATGATCACGAGCCCCACAACGACCAAAGTTGCGATGTCCATAGACAGCTGATTCCTCCTCAAAATCCTTCGCGAGCTTCGCTTACCACACAAACTCGCATCCTGAGGTAACAAGATAGAAACCAGCTGCACAAACCATGTCAGGCGTATGTCAAATCAAAGTAAAGCGGCCATGGCGCGCGAATGCGCGAGAAAACTCGGAAGAGACTCTCTGGCAAGAGGCCACATTCGACCTTATTTTGAACGAAAATGTCTAAATCTACCCTAGCGTCGCATGCGCCAGTTAATGAGAGAGCCGGCCACTACGGCGATAGTGCCACACCAGAACAGCGGCGTGAGGCTTACTCCAAGAATGATGGTGCTCGCCACAACCGAAAGCAAGGGAGCGGCATAGGACCCGATGCTCATTTTCGCCATATCGCCCTTAAGCATGCCATGCCCCCAGCAAGCATAGCCCGCAGCAATGCAACCAGCAGCACCCGCAAGGGCGAAGAACGCTTGCGATCCTGGCGCCACCGCGGGAGCAGGCGCGCCCTCGACGAGGAAGATCATCCATAAGACCGCGGCAACACCCACCATGAAAAAGGCGGTCGCATCGCAGCCCTGCGAAAACCTGCTCGAATACACCGAATACGCCGCCCATGCAGCTGCGGCGGCAAAGGTGAGCGCAAAAGGAAGCGGGTTCGACGATACGTCGGCAGCAACCGCGCCCCAATCAAGGTTATTGTTGCCGCCAACCGCAAGCACAACGCCCGCAGTCGCAACAACGGCGCCGGGCAAAGCGCGAACGAGGGAGGCACGCGAGCCCGAGTCGAAGGCAGAAAGCAGAACGAGCATCGTCGGCCAAAGGTAATTCACGAGGCTCAATTCAAGCGTTTGCTCAGAACTCGCCGCCAAACCAATCGAGACAGTGATCGCCGTTTCGTAGAACACGAACAGCCCACCCGAAAACAAAACGTATTTCAGGGGCAGACGGCGCAATGGCGTAGGGCGATACCCAATATACGTAAACACGGCAGCGCATGAATAAATGAGCGCCGAACCCAAAGCAGGACCAAAAGATTGCGTAGTCAAGCGAACGAAGCCGAACATCATCGACCACAGCACAACAGCGCACAAGCCAATCGCCGTCGCCCTCTTCGTTGAATCGCCCACCGTCTTCCTTTCATGCAGCGTCAAAATAACAATCATTCCACTGTCGGAAATTTTCGCACAAGCATGCCTCCATGCAATAACAAGTTCCTAATACAAAGCATGACCAAACAACACCGGTCGCAACGAAACAACCGCTCGCGAGAAAACAAGTATTGCTATTCGCGCAATAGCATATACCCTATAACCATAAGGAAATAAGGGTTGAAATGAATCAAAGACATATGCTGCGCCCTTGCGAAAAGAACGCTCCACGTGCCCCATTTCAACCACAAAACAGACAAGGAGCGCACCATGAAAATCGCGGCCACCTACGCCAACGGAGAAATCTTCCAGCACTTCGGTCACACGCAACAATTCAAAGTCTACGAAGTTGAAGACGGAAAAGTCGTCGCGTCGGAAATCATTGGCAGCAACGGCGCCGGCCATGGCGCACTCGCTGGCCTGCTTTCACAGGGCGGCATCGATGTTCTCATTTGCGGCGGCATCGGCGGCGGCGCGATTAACGCGCTCGGCCAAGCAGGCATCGAGGTGTACGCAGGCGCCGCAGGCTCCCCCGACGCTGCGGTTGAGGCGCTGCTCGCAGGAATCCTTCCCAAAGTTGGCGAGGCAACCTGCCACAGCGACCACTCCCATTCGCACAACTGCGCCAACCACAGCGGCACCTGCCACCAATAACGAATTCTCTTTCACAATCCGACCTGTTAAATGCTCGTAGCGTTTAACATGCGCCGTCCGCAGGTTCAATTTTGCCGCATAAGTGAATCGCATAATTCTTTGGAAGTTCAATTTCGAGCCGTGCTATAGTGTTCGAAATTGAACTTCTTCTTTTTTGAACGCATTGAGTTCAATTTCGAACGTCAAGGAGATGCGATGTCATCGAATAAATTCTCGGCACGGCTCAAACAAGCCATGTCGGAAGCCGGAATGAACCAGGCCGACGTGATACACTCAGCCGCCCAGTACGATAAAAAGCTTGGAAAAAGCCAGGTAAGCCAGTATGTCAGCGGGAAAACCACGCCGCGCCGCGACGTCATGGAACTGCTCGCGAGCATTCTGGACGTAGATGCTGCTTGGCTTTCCGGGGAGACCCAAGCTCGGTCAGCGCAGACGCATTCCCCTACGCGAGCTCCCGAGCGGCTTGAGACCGCATCTTCTACGAAATTGAACCAAAACGACTCAACAATCACGGGCCAAGCGCCGATTAGCGAAGCACCAACGCCCGAACAAACACCGAGGAGTGCAACCATGCGTGAATTCAAGAAATCATCCAAGCTCGAGAACGTGCTCTACGACGTACGAGGCCCCGTTGTCGACGAAGCCGCTCGATTGGAAAAAGAAGGCCAACGAATCTTAAAGCTCAACATCGGAAATCCCGCTCCGTTCGGCTTCCGCACGCCCGACGAGGTCATTCAGGATATGCGCCACCAGCTGCCCGAATGCGAAGGCTATTCCGATTCTCGCGGCCTGTTCTCGGCGCGCAAGGCAATCATGCAATACGCCCAGCTCAAGCATATTCCCAATGTCGACATGGACAGCATTTACACTGGCAACGGCGTAAGCGAGCTCATCCAACTCTGCATGCAGGCGCTTCTCGACAACGGTGACGAGATCCTTATTCCAGCGCCCGATTATCCGCTGTGGACCGCATGCGCCACGCTCGCAGGCGGCACGCCAGTGCATTATATTTGCGATGAGCAGTCTGACTGGTTCCCCGACCTTGCCGACATGGAATCGAAAATCACGGCGCGAACCAAGGCACTCGTCATTATCAACCCGAACAACCCCACGGGCGCGCTGTATCCGCGCGAGGTGCTCGAGCAAATCGTTGAATTGGCTCGTCGTCACGACCTGATGATCTTCAGCGACGAAATCTACGACCGCCTCGTCATGGACGGCCTGGAGCATATCTCCATCGCGTCTCTCGCGCCCGATTTGCCCTGCGTAACGTTCTCGGGCCTCTCAAAATCGCACATGATTGCAGGTTATCGCATTGGCTGGATGATTTTCTCGGGCAACATGTCTTGCGCGAAAGACTTCCTGCTCGGCATCAATATGCTCTCAAACATGCGCTTGTGCTCGAACGTTCCCGCGCAGTCCATCGTGCAAACTGCGCTCGGCGGACACCAAAGCGTGAATAATTACATCGTGCCCGGCGGACGAATTTACGAACAGCGTGAATACATCTACAACGCGCTGAACAGCATCGACGGCATCACCGCCGTAAAGCCGAAGGCCGCGTTCTATATCTTCCCGAAGATCGACGTGAAGAAGTTCAACATCACCAACGACGAACAGTTCGCTCTCGACCTGCTGCACCAGAAGAAGATCCTCATCACGCGCGGCGGCGGCTTCAATTGGGGCGAGCCCGACCACTTCCGCATCGTCTATCTGCCGCGCATCGAAGTGCTGAGCGAAGCCATGCGCGACCTGGAAGAATTCCTGGCAACGTATAGGCAGTAACGCAACCCAAAGCCCAAAGAGCAAAGGCGAGGCGCCGAAGCCGTTCTGGCGCCTCGCCCTCAACCGTCGACGTTCAATTCGCGGCATTCACTCCAAAATGAAACGCTGCAAAACGGAAGCATAGCAAGCGAAGCTCGCGCACTCGGGCTACGCCTTCGCCGAGGCCGTCTGAGCTCATGCTAGCTCTTCATTCATAAATTAAGCGAAGCCAGGTGAGCGCATAGCGTAGCCCAAAGGGCGAAGCGTCGAGGAGGTTCCGGCGCTTCGCCCTCGACCGTCGGCGTTCAATTCACGCACTTCATTTCAAGAATGAAACGCCGCCAGGCGAGCGCATAGCGAACGAAGTGAGCGGTAGCGAGCCGTGGTCGTAGGCGAAGCACCGGAACCGCCTCGGCGCAGCCTGGGCGCACGGACTCCGAAAACGCTACAAATCAACCGACTTCATAATCGCCCAATTATAGCCTTCGCCCGACACGATATCCATGGCAATCGAAGAATCGAGCGGTATTGCGCATTCGGCATCGAACTTCGCAATTGCATCCGCGTCGTCGACGGCTTCAATTTCCTTTTCCTCAAACACATATCGAACCGCCGTGACTTCCGACGTGGTGATATAACGAACCTTATACATCGAACTCTCCCATCATCAAAAGCGGAGCGGAAGCACGAACCTCCACCCCGCTTCATCTATTCCTTTGGAATCTCGCTTTGCTTCGTGCGCAGAATCGACGCGGCGCGAAGGCCCGAATCGGCGAGCATATGCTCGAGCAGCACATCGGGGCGCAAGCTGCCCGACGCCTTTGATTCGAGCGTGAAGCGGACAAGCGCACGCTCCTGCCCTTCTTCTCCAGGTTCCGCAGGCTCAACCTCAAGCTCGCCTACGATGAACTCGGAAGGAACCAACACGCGCTCCTTCTTCTTGCGAACAACCATAATCTCGCAAGGAACCGAAAGCTCACGCGCCGCCGCAAGCACATCCATCTCGCAATCGCCCAAACGCGATGCCTCCAGAAGCGCCTCGTACGTCGAACGCGGATACGCTGCCGAAGCCGCCGTCTCATCCTTGGTGATATAGCGTGCCGCATGCGGCATAAGATCAGGCGCGCTCGACGCCCGAAGACGGGCCAAGGCCTCCTCGGGCGGCACGTAGTCGGTGAGCGACACGTCGAAAATCTCTTCCAAACCACCCACGCCCACAGGCAGCGCAGAGCCGAAAGCCTGCTTCATATGCGGAGAAAAGCCCTGGCTTACGGCATAGGGCAACCCGGCGCGGCGCACCGCACGCTCCAAGGCGCGCGCAATCTCGAGATGCGAAAGCATGACCAAACGACCGGTTTCAGCGTAGGTCACGCGCAAACGGAAATCAGCCATGACGCTCCTCCTGGCATTGGATGTCGATATCGAGCTTCGGGCACACGCCGCACGCCGAGCAGCGCTCGTAGCTGCAATCGGGCGTCGTGCGCTCCTCCTGCGCCAAACGGCGTTCACGACGGAAGAAGCGCGTGGTCACACCAACCGAAAGATGGTCCCATGGCGTAACCCAGCTCGTTTCGTATTGGCCCTGGGCGATGCCTTCCATATCGACGCCGCATTCCTCGCACGCCGCACGCCACGTATCGAGCGAGAAAAACTCGGTCCAGGCATCAAAACGCGCGCCGTGGCGCCAGGCGGTTTCGACGACGTTGCACACCTCTCGCCCGCCACGGCTCATCATGGCCTCGACAAGAGAAACGTCGGGCTCGTGCCAATGCACGTCAACCGCGCGATATTTCACGCTCGATCGCAGGAGGTTAATGCGCCTATGGGCCTCTTCGGTCGTGATTTGGCCATCCCATTGGAAAGGCGTTTGAGCCTTCGGCACGAACAGCGCGCACGAGATGGAGACCTTCACGCTTCCGCGCGCCTCAGGCGGCGTAGCCTTTTTCGCGCGGTCGTACGCACGCTGAGCAAGGCTCGCGATGCCTTTGATATCGTCATCGGTCTCGGTAGGAAGGCCAATCATGAAATAAAGCTTGCAGCGACGCCAACCGGCGGCAAATGCCGCATCAATTGCGCCAAACAGGTCTTCCTCGCACACGCCCTTGTTAATGACGTCGCGCAGCCGCTGCGTGCCGGCTTCCGGCGCAAACGTCAGGCCGCCGCGCTTTCCGCCCGCGACCAGCTCGGCCATTTCAACGCCAAACGAATCCAGGCGCTGGCTGGGAATCGATACCGAAATGCCCTTTCCGTCGAGGCCGCGATTCAAGCGACGCAGAATTTCCTCGATTTGGCTATGGTCGGTCGAAGAAAGCGACGTAAGGCTCACTTCGTCGTAGCCAGTTTCAGCAAGTCCGCGTTGAACAGCGGAAACAATGTTGTCAGCGGAACGCTCGCGCACAGGACGATACATCATGCCCGCTTGGCAGAAACGGCATCCACGCGTGCAACCACGCAGAATTTCAACGTTCAGGCGGTCATGCACGAGTTCCGCGAACGGCACCACAGTCGGCTCCCAGGCAGGAGAGGTCGCGAAATCTTTCCAAATGCGCTTCACGATATTCGCGGGCACATCCTCGTATTTCGGGCGCACCCATGCGCCTGTTTGCTGCGCCTCGTCCTCATCAAGCACATCGTAGAGCGACGGCACATAGCAGCCCTCCAAATGCGAAGCAGCGCGCAAAAACTCAGTGCGCGACGCGCCCGCTTGCTTCATTTCCCGATGCAAAACGAGCAGTTCAGGAAGCGACTCTTCACCTTCGCCCAACAAAAACACGTCGAAAAACGCTGAAAAAGGCTCAGCATTGAACGCGCAGGGGCCGCCCGCCACGATAAGCGGGTTCGACTCGTCTCGATCGGCGGCACGCAGCGGAATGCGTCCCAAATCGAGCATTTCAAGCACGTTGGTGGCGACGAGCTCGTGAGACAACGAGAAACCCACCGCGTCAAACTCATGCAGCGGCGCGCAGCTTTCTAGTGAAAACGCAGGAACGCCCTCGCGGCGCATGAGGTCAATCATGTCGGCCGCAGGAAGATAGCCGCGCTCGGCATACATACCGTCGACAGCATTCACCACATTGCACAGAATGCGCACGGCCTGATTCGGCTGCCCAAGCTCGTAGGTATCGGGGTAAATCATGCAGAAATGATAGTCGGCGTCGTCTTTATACGTGCAACCCCATTCGTGATTCAAATAGCGTGCCGGACGGCTGATGTCGCGTCCCGCGTCGCGCAAAAGCCCCTCGATACGGGGCCAAAGGTTTTGCATATGAAATCCCTCATGTCGAAGAAAACGATTGCAGGTAGAGAAAGCTTGCGCGTCCGCCAACCAAGACGAACGCGCGTCATATTATTCGGAATCGTGCGCCGAAGCTTCCACAGCATCGGCAGCAGCGCCCGCTCGGGCAGCACCAGTGGCCGCAGCCTGCGCGGCAGATGCTGCGGCGTTCGCAACGGCACGCATGGCTCCCGCGGCCACTCCAGGCGCCTGTGCAACCGCGGCACGAACACGGCCCGTGGCAGCATTTTTCGCCTGAAGTCCAAGCGATGCTACAAAGCCCTTTGCCGCTCGTCCGGCAGCCGTCTCGTCGGCAGCACGAGACGCCGCAGCGCGCGCCTCGTCGACCACGGCGCCTACGCCGGCCATATTGCCGCCGTGCTCGAAATACTCGGCGGCAGCCATGCCCATGGCCCACGTGCCCGCATAGCCTACGCCGGCCTTCACCGCCCAACCGACAGCAGGCACAAGACCCGCCACCTGACGCGCAACCGTGCGACACGCAAGCCCGCCGCCTACAACGGCTGCAAGCTCCTTCACTCGATCGGCCGAAAGCGGCTGCCCATACGCAGCGGCGATCTGGATGACCATTTTCGTCTGGTTCAGCGTCATAATGGGGAAATCGGCGCCGGGAATGAATACCACAAAGCCAATACCTGCATTCTGGAAAGCCGTCGAACGAACCGATTCCATCGAAAGGGGCTTACGCACGAAATCGAACGCCTGCGCGAACGCAAGACGCTTCTCGCGAAACGCCGCAACCACCCACTCGCCCATCTTTGTGCGAAGCTGTTCATGGTAAGCGGCGCACATCGGCAACGGTTCAAGCGAAAACGGGTCTTCGGGGTCGACCTCGCGGCCCGAAATCGCGCCTTCTTTCGTAACAACGAGCGGCTCATGGAGCGTAACCACACCGTCGATTTCAGGGTTGGGAGCAATCACATCGGCTGCATCGATGGGGTGGCCCGCCGCTTCAGCAGCGCCATTCACGCATTCAGGAAGCGTCGTGACAACCATAACGGGAATGCCTTCGCCGTGAAGACGAGAGACGATTTCGCCGATTTCCGGCGTGAAACCGGCAGCAATAACCGCCATATCGCTGCGAGCATCAAACGCGATATGGGCGTCTTCGAAATAGTTCACCGAAACACGCGCTTGCGGGCTCGCGCTCGCGAAACTCGAACGCACGAAAGCCGTAAGGTCGTCAGGCGCGGTATCGTCAAGCAAAACAGACACGCACAAAGGCACCGAACGAGCCGCCTCGACATCAGTGGCCTCTTGCAATACGGCCATCACATCAATAGGCATCTTGGGCATTTTCGGCATATCAATTGCCTCCTCGCATTTCGACCTCAGGCCTCATGGTTCTCATTTCAAACCATTATAGCGGCACCTCGGCGCTCGATAGAGAAACCCACAACAAGCGACAAGGCGTTGCCTCGACGTTGACCCGCCTTTGGTCACACGTCCCACGGTCCTATCCCTTATGCGCATATACGCTGCCAATAAGGCCGAGCAGCGCGAAGTTCACCATCATGAACGACGATCCGTAGCTCATGAACGGCAACGGAATGCCCGTAATGGGCATAAGCCCAATGTCCATGCCGATATTCTCGAGAATCTGGAAGAGCCACATGCCCACAATGCCCATCACGATGAGCGTCCCGAACAAATCGCTCGACTCGCGCGCGATGCGAATCGACACCAGAATGAGCGCCAAATACAGCACGAGAAGCACCAGGGCCCCCATAAAGCCGAACTGCTCGGCAAGCACGCAGAAAATGAAGTCAGTCGCCGATTCCGGAACGAAGCCCAGGCTCGATTGCGAACCATTGAGCAGGCCTTTTCCGAAAAGCCCACCCGACCCGATGGCAATCATGGCCTGATTGAGGTTAAAACCCGTGCCCGTCACATCGGCGCTCGGATCCAAGAACACGAGCAAGCGGTTGCGCTGGTATTGCTGGAGCAGCACATATTCACCCGTCGCGTTCTTCAGCACCTCGTCAACCGCGAACACCGCGACAATCAACCCCACGAACACGCCAAGCAGCACGATCAAATACTTCCAGCGAGCGCCGCCCATAATAAGTGTCACGGCGCCAATCACCAAGTACACCAAACCCGTGCCCAAGTCGGGCTGCGTCATGATGCATAAAAACGGAATGGCGATGTACGCGAGCGCCTTGATGAACTCGCGCGGATCGTCGAGCCTGCCACCGAACTTCGACATAACGGCGGCATCGAGCAAAATCACAGTGATTTTCGCGAATTCGCCCGGCTGCAGCTGAATGCCGATTTTGACCCAGCTTTGCGCGCCTTTGCTCTCGACGCCAATGACGGGCAAATGCGGCGACAAAATGAGCACCACGTTCACGATAAGCAGGAGCGTCGTGTAATTCGCAAGACGCCGATAATCGAAGGAATAAAAGATGAGCATGGCGACAACACCCATTGCCACGCCCATGAGCTGACGCGAGAACGAATAATTCTCGTTCGTTTGAATCGCCGACCATACCACGAGCAGGCCGTAGCCCAAAAGCGCCACAACCACCAGCACCAAAGGAACGGGAACGGCATCGATGGCGCGTTTCGGGCGGCCCGACCCGCCCAACGGCGATGCGCTGACATACTGCCCCTTCGGCGTGCGCACGCGGTCAATTTCGTTGAAACCAGCCATTTAGTCCACCCGTCCAGCGCCCGTTCCGGCATACTCGATAATCTCAGACACTTCTTCGATGACGGCAGGATCGCCCGAAATTGTGCCGTCGCCGAGCTTGATGCAACCATCCATAACGGCGGCAGCAATGGGAGCCGCGGCATCGGCGCCCGCGCCGCCTTCGGTAATAACACATGTCACGACATACTTCGGATTGTCGTAAGGCGCATACATCGCAAACCACGCGTAACCATCGTGGTCGGCCCATTCGCCCGTACCCGTTTTGCAAGCGCATTGATAATCGTATTGCTTGAGCATAGTGGGCAGGCCGCCATCTTCTTCAGCAACGCCGCGAAGCGCGTCTCGCATGATCTCGAGATGTGCTTTCTCGACATCGGGCATTGTGCCCTTCTTCGGCTCACGCGAAACCACTGTCTCACCTGAAGAATTGCGCACTTCCTTCAGAAGATTCGGCACAGGAAGCGTTCCCGTGGCGATACCTGCATAGCCCACGGCCATTTGCAGAGGCGTCACGAGCACGTTGCCTTGGCCAATCACCATGTTGGTCATATCGCCCGGCTGCCACTGGCCCTCTTCGGGTGCGTTACGGAAGTATTCCTTTTTCCATTCAGGCGTCGGTATAACGCCCTGCGCTTCGTCGGGAAGCTCGATGCCCGTCTTCGAACCTAAGCCAAATTCCTTGATGTAGTTTTGCATGGCATCGTCGCCGATTTTAGAGCTCGCGTCATAAAAGTTCTTTGCGATTTCGTAGAACACGACGTCACACGACACCACAATGCCGCGTCGAAGGTCAATTGCGCCATGACCCGTTGTAAGCCAACATTTCTGTGCATACGCTTCGCCGAAACCCGTCCATGTACCCGAGCAATTCCACGAAGTCGAAGAACTCGCGAACCCATAATTGAGCGCGGCAAGGCCGGTAAATGCCTTGAATGTCGACGCGGCCGGGTATTGGCCCGCAATACAGCGATTCATGAGCGGCGCGTATGAACTATCGGAATTGTTGTAGCGATCCCAATTTTCTTGAGACACACCGCCAACGAAATTCGTCGGATCAAACGTGGGGAAATTCGCCATGCAAACCACGTTGCCCGTATCGACCTCCATAGCCACAACAGCGCCAGCCGTACCTGTGCCGCCACCTATAACGCCATTGGGAGCGATAAGCTCTTTAAGCTTCTGCTCGGCAATCGATTGCACACGCGCAGAAATCGTGAGATACACGTCGTTGCCCTGACTGGCCGGCGTCTCGCTTTTCACCTCGTGCACCACGCCATCGGCATCCGTCACGACCACGCGTTCGCCGTGCGCGCCGGAAAGGTAGCCGTCGTATACCGACTCAACGCCAGACTGGCCGACCTCGTCACCGCTTTCATAATCCATTCCCGCAGGCGGATTTTTCAAAACGCTGTCGGAAACCGTGCCGACATAGCCAAGCACTTGGCTCGCGAGGGCTTTATACGGATATACGCGATGCGTGCGCTCCTGCACATCGACGCCCGGAAACGCATCGGGGTGCTCGGCAATAAAAGCAACGTCTCGGCTTCGCGGGGCCGACGATACCTCGCGCTGAGCCTGCGCGCCACCCGACGTGTCTTTGATACGTTGGCGTACAACGGCATAAGGCAAACCGAGCAAAGCTGAAAGGCGCAGAAGCGTTGTGCGGTCGTCAGCTACATCGGCGTCGGCCAGAACGGCGGGACGCGTTTTGTTGTCGACCATCACGATGCCCTGTGTATCGAAAATACGACCGCGTGCGGCAGGCGTCTTAATGGTTGTGTACTGATTCTCGTTGGCTGCTTCCACATACTCTTTGCTCGAAAGCACCTGCATGCTCCACAACTTCGCCGTCAAGCTGCCAAACACAGCCGCAATAAGCACGCCGATTGCCATGAAGCGCGATTTCAATCGCTCGCGCACTCCACTAGTCGCAGCACCCATGGGAGAGCTCGTGCCCACCGAAGAAGAGGCCGTACGCGTCTGGAATGGGGTGGCCGAGCCAATCGAAGTCACCGATTTCGGCACGGAGCTGCCCGGTTTGATGTTTCGGGCCCTAAAGAAAACGAAAAGCGCCACACCTGCAACGACGATAACGACAAGCGCGGCCATGATAGCGTAAACCATGCGACACCCTTAGCGAAGACGAACGGTCGAGGAAGTTGGCGCCTTGTGAGAAGGCGCTGCCGCCGCAAACATGTGCGTCGTAATAGGCAGCACGATAAGGGCCATCGCGCAATCGTAGAGCGCGCAAGGAAGCGCACGTTGGCCAAGCGCTTCTATAACCGACACATCAACCGACAAAATATAAAAACCTGCATAGAGCACCTCCACCAGAAGAAAGCACCCCATAGAAATAGCAAGCGAAGCGCCAAGCGTATCGTTGCCGAAGAAACCCGCCGCCCGGCTCGAAAGAAATGCGATAAGCGTATAGAGCCCAGCGCACACGCCGACCGTCGATGTTCCCACAAGGTCCATGGCAAGACCTGCAAAAAACGCCATCACAAGCACCGAATCACGTCGCAGAAGCATGGCAGCAATGCCTACGTAAACCAAAACTAAATCGGGCATTGACCCCAGGATGACAAGATTGGGCGCGAGTACGATTTGCAGCACGACAGCGACCACGGCACCCACCACAAGCAGCACCGACTCACGCATGCCTATGCACCGCCCTCGGAGGAACCACTATCGGAAGACGAAGCATCGCTCGTGCCCGAAAGGTCGCCTTCGGATTCCATGGAAAGAACGACCGTAAGTTCCTCCAGCGGATCGGCAGAGCTGAACGGTTCCACCACAATAGTTCGATCCGACGTTCCCGCCGCATTAATGACGTTCACGACCGTGCCGAGCGCAACGCCGCGGAAATACGAACCGCCCAGACCCGACGTGATAACGGCATCGCCCACATTGACTTCGGTCGAGGTATCGAGATCCTCCAAATACAGAAGGCCCGCGATGGAGCCGCGCACCACGCCTTCGGCGCGATTCGACTGCAACACGACTGAAACGCCCGATTGGGGGTCAGAGATCAAACGAACGCGGCATGTGAGCGGCGAAACCTCGATAACCTGACCCACCAAGCCGCTGCCGCCAACAACGGGAAGGCCGCACTCAACGCCGGAGGCAGAGCCAACGTTGAGCGTAACCACGCGATTCCAGGCATCGGTCCCCTTGCCGATTACGCGACCCGTAACGCCTTTAAAATCGTATTTATCGGACAGGTCGAGCAAACCTTGCAGTCGCTGAGCCTCGCCGCGGTATTCCTCAAGCTCGGCAAGCTGAGCCTTGAGCTGAGCGTTCTCGTCGCGAAGCTGCGTGTATGAGGAATCGGAGGCCGTGGCGTTTTGAATCGCATCGCCCGCGGCATCTTCGGCATAGGCAACGCCCACACCCACAAACTGAAGAGGCGCTGCAACCATGCCCACCCCCGCCTGCACGCTGTGCACGGGGCCGGAAGACTCCTCATTGGAATACACGCTCGAAAGCACAGCGGAAACGATGAGCAGCACAACAAGAAGTGCGGCGCCGCCAATCGTTTTCGATGAGTCATTGAGCATTTGTTGTTTTCGGGCCATAGATGTCTAAAGCTCGCTTCCTTCTATAAAACGATGCGCCGAGCCTGTTGCAGCCCGGCGCAAAGTGAATCCTATTTCTTGCGCCGCCGTGCGCGGACGCTCATTATTTCGAACGCATCAACGTTTGTTTGAGTGCCGTAGGGGTCTCAAGAACCTTAAGGCAACCCATAGCGACGTTCGTAAGCGCCGTTTCGCTCGTCCAAACGGGAATCTCGAGGCGCGACGTGAGATAGCGATCGAGGCCAGAGAGCAGGCCGCCGCCGCCCGTGAGCAAAATACCATTCGAAATGATGTCGCTCGCGAGGTCGGGATTGGTCTTCTTGAACGTTTCTTTGATATGCACAACCATTTCTTCAATGGGAGGCTGAAGCGCCGCACGAACGTCTTCCGACTGAATCGTAACTTCGCGAGGCTGCTCGGTAACGACGTCCTGGCCAGAAATGATCATGTCTTTCTCACGGCCATCTTCGAAAGGAAGAATAGAACCGATTTTGATTTTGATGATTTCGGCAGTGCGCTCGCCCACCTTGATGCCGAGCAGGTCGCGCAGATACATGGCGATTGCCTCGTCCATCTTGTTGCCTGCCAAGCGAAGCGACGAAGACGTCACGATGCCTCCGAGGGAAATAACGGCGACTTCAGTAGTGCCGCCGCCGATATCGACCACCATGGAGCCAGTAGGTTCGGTCACGGGCAAGTCGGCGCCCATGGCGGCGGCCATGGGTTCCTCGATGAGGTACGCCTGGCGAGCGCCCGACTGAATAGCGGCTTCGAACACGGCGCGCTTTTCAACCGAAGTGGCGCCGCACGGAATGCAAATAACAATGCGGGGCTTCGCCTGCCACGGATAGCGACGCTCAATGGCCTTGTTAATAAAGGCCGAAAGCATAGCCTCGGTCACGTCGTAATCGGCGATAACGCCATCGCGCAACGGATGCTCCGCCGAAAACGCGTCAGGCGTGTGGTTAATCATCTGCTTGGCTTCATGACCCACTGCGAGCACACGATGCGTGCTGCGCTCAATGGCGACAACGCTGGGCTCGTTAAGCACGACGCCCTCGCCAGTTATAGCAACAAGCGTGTTCGCGGTGCCCAGATCGATTGCCAAATCGACCGAAGAAGCACCGCCGAAACCGCCGGTAAACTTGCTGAAGAAGTCCATAAACGACATAGAGAGTGTCCTTTTCCGCTTCGTTTTCTCTACGTGTGATAAGCGCGTCGACAATATCGAACATCGCGAATATACCAGCTTGGTATTCTATCACGCGAAAGAGCAGTGCTCGCCGCAGGAGAAAGATGCACATAATTCGATAATGCAGGGCATCCATTACATGCCCCGCCG
>NZ_CDRRGL010000032.1:0-17187 GCF_977041755.1 Slackia sp. | reverse complement strand
TGCCCTACTGGTGCCATGCATAAAAACGAACTCGGCCTGGTATGTGTCGACGCGCATAAATGCATCGGTTGCGGATATTGCACCATCGCGTGTCCGTATCATGCCCCGTCTATCGATCCCGAAGCGCATCAAAGCTCAAAGTGCGATGGGTGTACGAGCCGCGTGGAGCAGGGCAAGCTTCCCATATGCGTGGAAGCGTGCCCTCTGCGTGCGCTCGACTTCGGCGAGGTGGACGACTTGCTTGCGCGCCACGCTGACACAACGAGCGATGTGGTGCCGTTGCCTTCTTCGGAATACACGAACCCGAATTTGTATATGAGGCTGTCGCCGGCTGGCGAATCGACGCGCATGGGCGATGGCTTTATTGCGAACTCGCAGGAAATTGAGAATAATCACGAAAATTCGTAGTGCTGTGCTGGAGGGGCGCTCATGAACGTGCAACAAAAATCATATTCGCGCGCGAAGGCGGATGGGACACTTGATTTGCTTGGCGACGCAGAGTTTCTCGAGGCATATGCTGCGACGGCGAAGCTTCTGGGGACGTGTTTTGCCTATTCGCCGAAAGAAGAGACATCGATGCGTGCTTTAGCGGCGATTCGCTCGATGGATGTTGCTTCCGACTGGCCGTTCGATGCCGAAGCAGAAGAAGGCACGACCGGCGAAACGAGTATGCGCGCTCAGGCGGCGTCGCTTATCGAAGACGGCTTGAGCGAAGACGAAGCTTCGCTTGCGCAGGAATATCAGCGCTTATTCGTAGGGCCGGGTCATTTGGCGGCTGCTCCATGGGGGTCGGTTTATTTGGATCGCGACAAGGTGCTCTATGGCTGCTCGTGGGTCGAGCTTCGCGCCTGGATGCGCGAGCATGATGTGGTCGTCAAATACGACGAGCACGTTCCCGAAGACCAAATAGGGCGCATCCTTGTGTTGTCCGCCGAAGTCGCATTGCAAAAACGCGAGCTTCTTCCTGAATTGCTCGGCAACCATATGTTGCCCTGGGCGGGGCATTATTTCAACTTGTTGCTGGCCGACGCTCGCCTTGCAACCTACAAAGGTTTGGCGCAGCTTGCGCGCGCGACGATTACCGACGTGCAAATGCTATTGGGAATTACGCCCGCCAATCGCAGGCTGTATCGTTAACGTATGCCGAGAATTCGGCTTGGCGTCGCTCGGAATCGGCGTCGTAGCGTGCCAATGCTCAGAGCGTTTAGCATGTTTTGCGGGATGTGGACGAAAGGATTCGAGGCGTGTTTGACGGAGGATTCAGCGCTACTTCGCTGGCTGTTTTCACGGCCCTTGCGCCTGCGGGCGCAGTGGCGTTTGCCTGCTTGGCGGCGTTTCTGCTGGTCAATCGTTCGCAATCGCGAGATTGGCGTGATGTGCTGGCGCACCTTCTTTTCATCCCCCTCGCTATTGCTTGGGTTGGATTCATCGCGTCGGCCACGCATTTGGGCACGCCGGCGAACGCGTTGCACGCTATTAATGGGCTGGGGCGTTCGCCGCTTTCTAACGAAGTGGTGTCGGCTGTGGCGTTTTTGTTCTTCGCCGGAATGGCATGGATGTATTCCTACCGCGAAAAGCCGAAAGCGTCTGTGATGAATGGGCTGCTGGCGATTTCGATTGTATGTGTGATTGTCATGCTGTTCCATACATCGTTCGCGTATTCCATCGCCACGGTTCCTACGTGGGATACGTGGCTTACACCAGCCAATTTATGCGCGACGGCTTTGTTGTCGGGCCCGGCGCTGGCCACAACGGTGCTGCAGGCGGCTCGGGTGCGTGCGGGAAAGTGGCCCTATGCGCTTTTGCTTATAGCTGTGGCTGCGCTTGCTGCGGGCACGTTGCTGCTCGTATGCCATATGAATTTCTTGGGTACCGTCGGCAATAACGTAACACTTGCTTCGGCTCTCGTCCCGAATTATGGCTGGCTTATTGCCGCTCATGCGGCGCTCGCAATATGCGGTCTGGCATTTCAGCTGCATGGTCTGCGCTTGGCAACGTCGCGCACGCGTGGTCTGGTGTTTTCCGTAATCGGCTGTGCCGTGGTCATCATTGCGGCTTTGTTGGCGCGTTTCCCCTTCTACGATGCATATCTGTCGGTAGGGTTCTAGGGCGTAATAAAAGATACGTCGTGGAAGCAGTGGCAGGCAGTCAAGCGCTTGAGGAATTCACCAATGTGAAGCCCGATCTTGTGATTCTTGACATTATGATGCCCGGGCTTGATGGTTTTGAGGTGCGCGGGCTTGGATACCGTTTGGGCGATTAGCTTGTCTCAAAGAGTGCGGCCCAGGAACTGGGAGGCAGCTCATTCGTCGGGCGCTTTTGTGCTTTAGGGGCCGAAATTACGTGAGATGGCGGTGAAGGTCGATTGCGAAACCGACTCTCATGGAGTGATATGCCGTTTGCCGGTGGTTATTTGCGTCGTTTGCGCTTTAGTACGCCGCCGTGCTAAACTATCTCTCGCATCAAGCACTTTAGCACGCTAAAGTGCTCCAAGGGCAGTCGCCACACTGCCAGAAGGGAAGGGCGCCGGCAGTAAGCCGTCGCGAACGATAGATTGTCGAAGAGGTATTTCGTATGAAGAAGAAATGGTCCCTTATCGCGGCAGCCGCCGCAGCGCTCGCGCTTGCTGGCTGCATGCTCGCCGGTTGCGGTTCGAACGACGCCGCCAAAGACTCCGCGAATTCCGACACCACCAAGCTCATCGTGGGCTTTGACCAATCGTATCCGCCGTACGGCTTCGTCGGCAACGACGGCAACTACACCGGCTTTGACCTCGACCTTGCCACCGAGGTTGCCAATCGCAATGGCTGGGACATTCAGCTTGAGGCTATCGATTGGGACGCGAAAGACACGCTGCTCAATTCCGGCGCTATCAACTGCATTTGGAACGGCTTCACCATGGAGGGCCGCGAAGACGACTACACCTTCACCGACCCGTACATGCTGAATGCCCAGGTTGTTGTTGTGAAGTCGAGCTCGGGCATCAAGAGCCTTGACGACCTTGCGGGCAAGAACGTCATCACCCAGACCGACTCCGCTGCCCAGGAAGTGCTCGAGGGCGATAGGGCTGATCTTGCAGCCACATTCGCGCAGCTCGAGACCATCGGCGATTACAACACCGCATTCATGCAGCTCGAGTCGGTTGCTGATCTTGACGCCGTCGCTTGCGATTTGTCCATCGCCCAGTACCAGATGTCCGCTAAGCCCGGCGTGTACACTCTGCTTTCCGATGAGCTTTCCAGCGAGCACTACGCCGTTGGCGTGAAGAAGGGCAACACCGAGCTTGCGCAGAAGATCACCGACACCCTGAAGGCCATGAATGAAGATGGCACCGTGAAGCAGCTGTGCGAGAAATATGCCGACTATGGTCTGAGCTATGAGAACTGGATTCTGAAATAAGATAGAATCGGTTGAAACAAATGCGAGGCGTTTGGCAAGGCGCCTTGTGGCGGAATCGCGGGCGGAGCAATCCGTTCGCGATTCATGCTGTTAAGAGAGAGGATTGCCGTGGATATTTCCACTATGCTCACCATGCTGGGTCAAGGCTTCGTCGTCACCCTGCAGATTTTCTTCCTTACGCTTTTGGGCTCGTTGCCCCTTGGCGTGCTGGTTGCGCTTGGCCGCATGAGCCGCGTCAAGCCCTTTGCATGGCTTATGCGCCTGTACATTTCCGTCATGCGCGGCACGCCGCTCATGCTGCAGATGTTCTTCATCTACTTCGCGCCGTATTACCTGTTCGGCATGGACTTGTCCACCGATTCCAAGTTCAATGCGACCATCGTTGCGTTCATCATCAACTACGCGGCGTATTTCGCAGAAATCTACCGCAGCGGCATTCAGTCTATTCCACGCGGCCAATACGAAGCCGCCGAAGTGCTGGGCTATTCGCGCGTGCAGACGTTTATGAAAATCGTGCTTCCGCAGGTCATCAAGCGAATCTTGCCTGCAATGGGCAATGAAATCATCACGCTGGTGAAAGACACCTCGCTTGCATTTGCCATTGGCGTGGCCGAGATGTTCTCCACGGCGAAGGCGCTTGTCGCGTCGCAGGTCAGCATGCTGCCGTTCGTGTTTGCGGCCGTATTCTACTGGGTGTTCAACTTCATCGTCGAGGTTGTGTTGAATAGGATCGAGAAGAAGCTCGATTACTACCACGACTAAAAGTTGCGCCGTTCTGCGAACGGCGTAACTGCTCGATGCCGCGCGATGATCCGGACGGCATCTTGCTTTTCAATCGTCGCTCGCGTACCGAAGTACGCTTCGCTCCTCTTTCAAGGCAATCTGCTCGCCCAGATTGCCGCTCGCTGACTTTTGGCTAACCTGGGAGGTTTTCATGATCGATTCCGCGAAACCAGTCGTGCGTCTGTCGCATATTAAGAAAAGCTTCGGCGATGCCGAGGTGCTGAAAGACATTTCGCTCGAGGTGAACCCGGGCGAGGTTGTCGCCATCATCGGGCCGTCGGGTGGCGGCAAATCGACGCTTTTGCGTTGCGCTACGCTACTCGAAACGTTCGATGCGGGCGAGCTTTCCTATGGCGACCTTGAAGTCGCTACCATGCAGAATGGCAAGGCGGTCTATGGTAAAAAAGACGTGCTTCGCGCAGCGAAATCGCGCTTTGGCCTTGTGTTTCAGAACTACAACTTGTTCCCGCATTACACAGTGCTCAAAAACATCATGGATGCGCCCATCGCCGTGCAGAAGCGCGACAAGGCCGATGTCGAACGCCAAGCCCGCGAGCTCATCGCGAAAATGGGCCTCGAAGGCAACGAGAGCAAGGTTCCTTGCGAGCTTTCGGGCGGCCAGCAGCAACGCGTTTCTATCGCTCGCGCGCTGTGCCTGAACCCCGATATCGTGTTCTTCGACGAGCCCACCAGCGCGCTCGACCCTGAGCTTACCGCTGAGGTGTTGAAGGTCATCAAGCAGCTCGCCGCTGAGCACATGACTATGGTCATCGTGACGCATGAGATGTCGTTCGCGCGTGATGTCGCCGATCGCATTGTGTTCATGGATGATGGCGTCATTGTCGAAGAGGGCCCGGCTGAGCAAGTCATCAACAACCCTCAGCACAACCGCACGAAGGCGTTCCTCAACCGCTACGACGATTAGGCTAGAGTATCGTGCTGCTTTGTCGCGCGTCAGAACTTTGGCGTCTGCATCTTAGAATCGCGATATGCGCAGATAATTACGCAGTTACCCGAGTACTCGCAAATTAGAAAGCCCCTAACCTGGAGTTTTATAAACTAAGGTCAGGGGCTTTCTCGTCGCCTAGGGATTCATCTGCGCATATCGCGATTCTAAGATTGAAGGTTGCTTGGTGTGTAGATGCTCAGAGCATTTAATGCATTCCGTTTTTGCATAAAATCGCGCGAAGTGCGTACCCCTGCTCTAATAATTTCTTTTGCCGGTTCGGTGAACAGGTGTTTTACGAACGGTTTTGCCGTGTGCTGACGACAATCGGGCATTAGGGTACGCACTTCGTGCAGTTTCTTGCAAAATAAAACGGAAGGCCCCCGGAGCGAACTCCAGGGGCCTTCCGCCTCCAAGGGTTGGATGGCAAGTTATTCGGCCTTCGGCTTCAACAGGCCATAGCCGCCTTCGGTGCGGCGATACATCACGTTGACCTCGCTGGTGTCGCGATCGGTGTACACCAAGAAGTCGTGACCCAGAAGATCGATCTGGATCATGGCCTCTTCCTCGGTCATGGGCGTGAACTCGATTTCCTTCACGCGTACGACTTCGTCGTCGGCGGAAAGCTCGGCCATGAGCTCATCGAGCGAAGCGCCGGTGGGCTCGATCACCTGGTCGACCTTCAAGGTCTCACGCATGCGGTAGTCGATGACGCGAGTCTTGTACTTGCGCAGCTGACGCAGCACCTTTGCGGCGGCAACGTCGATGGCGGCGTACATGTCTTCCTCGTGCTCTTCCACGTGAATGGTGTGGCCCTTCGGGCGAATGGTCACTTCGCAGATGCAAGGAACCGCGCGGTTTTTCTCGACACGCAGAACGACTTCAGCCTTCGGAATGTCGATGCTCAGAACCTTCATCGCATTGCCGATTTTCTCAACGGCGTAGTCGTTGAGCGCGTCGGTGACGGTGACTTTGCGACCGATGACAGTGACTTCCATGATTTACCATCCTTTCCCTTGTGCGCTCGAGCCTTAATTCCCCACTCGAGCGATTTTGCGGCGATGGCGGCGCCGCACGCGGGGGCTCAAACGAGCCGAATCCCTAGCGAATGAACTCGCTTTCTGGCTCATATGGTAGCGCACTTGTCGGGTTAAAACGGCGAGGCGTTGCCATCTCGTGACGCGACCTGCGTCCACGCGGCGGGGCGTGTCTATGCGCCCCGTATAACGCACCCGGGCGTGTCTTACGCTTTACGCGAATCGAACACAGGGCGACCCGCTAAAAACGTCGCGATCGCGTGCGTTTCGAGCATGAGCTCGGGGCACTGTTCGGCGTCGACGAGCGGGTTGCGGTCGAACGCGGCGATGTCGGCCCACATGCCCGCTGCGAGTTTCCCCATTTCGTTTTCGCGTCCTGCGGCAGCGGCGGCTCCCGCTGTATAGGCGCGAATTGCATCGGCGGCGGAAATGCGCTCGCTCGCAAGCCACCCGCCCTTCGGTTCGTGCGTTTTCGCGTCTTGCCTGGTGACGGCTGTATAAATGCCCGGCCACGGATTCACGTCCACGACGGGCGAATCGGTGCCGAATGCGAGCGCGGCGCCTTTGCGCAAAAACGATGCGAACGGCCACATCACTTTGCAGCGATCATCGCCCAAATCTCGCTCCGGGCCACCCGGATCGAGCGTGATGTGCGGCGGCTGAACCGACGCCACGACTCCCGCTTTCGCGAGCCGCGCGATGTCAGGCTCTTTCATATTCTCCAGGTGCTCAATGCAGTGATGGCCGATCGCGGGGGCGCCGAATCGCGCGTTCGCCTTTTCAAAAATGTCGATCGCCTGCGTAATGGCCTCATCGCCGATGGCGTGAATGCGTACGGCGAACCCGCGGCGCGCCGCCTCCATCACGTAATCGCGCATGAGCGCGGGCTCCACCGTGGGGCGTCCGCAATCGCCTTCAAAATGCGCATTGGTGTAGGGCTCGGCGAGCCAGGCGGTATGCTGGCTCGAAACGCCGTCGAAGAATTGCTTGAATCCGCGCGCCTGCACCAAAGGTCCGCGCAACTCGTCGCGCATGCTTTCGAAACGAGAAACGTCGCGCGTGAGCGTGGGGAAGAGGTGCGCGCGGCACGTGAGCTGGCCGCGGCCCTCGAGCGTGCGATAGATGTCGTCCCGCACGAAATCGAGCCCGGGTTCGGCGGAAAGCGCCATATCGCAGATGCTTGTGATGCCGAGGCTTGCAAGCCTCGCGAGGAATCCCTGATAGGCGCCAAGAATCTCATCGTCAGAAAACGTGGCCATAATGCGCGGCATGAGCGCCATGGCCGCGGCTTCGCGCACGATGCCCGTGAGCTCGCCTTCTTCATCGACGTCGTAGCTGCCGCCGGCTGGCGGTATGCTCTCGCGCGAAATTCCCAGCTCGCGCAGCGCGCACGAGTTCAGCCACAGGGTGTGGGCGTCGCCGGAGTACAGGGCGACGGGGCGGTTGGGGAAGGCGGCGTCAAGCGAGGCCTTGCTCGGCAGCACGGGCGGGTTCCAGCGGTACTCGCGCCACCCTTGCGCCAAAAGCCAGCCATGGGGCTTGCGCTCGGCAAGGGGAGCAAGCCGAGCGACGCAGTCGGCTTCCGATTCGCCCAAAAACATTTCGGCTAAAGGGCTCGAATACAGTGCCGAATGGAATGCATGCACGTGCGCGTCGTGGAAGCCGGCGCACAGGAACGCGTCGCCAAAATCTTCCACGCGTGTGGAAGGGCCGATGAATGCTTCCGCTTCGCCCTTCGGCACCACGGCGCAAATAAGCCCGCCTCGTACGCAAACCGCCAAGGGGAGAGCCTCGTCGCTCGTGCCCGTGAACACGTTTTCGCTTATAAAGACCGATTCTGCCTGCATGCGTTCCCCTCTCGCGCATATTTCGTGGCGCGGGGCAACGGCTGGGCAACGTCCGAGCGGTTCCCCGCGAATGCTGCGGCTATAATACTGCTTCCGAAAAATAATGCTTTCGTTGCTTTTGAAAAACCCTGTCTTCGAAAACGGAAAAATCCAGATTGGAGCAGCATGGCAAACAACGCCTCGCCCCATAACGCCGACCAGCCCCTTTTCATTGAGGAGGTGCAAGGTCATCAGGCCCGATATACCAAAGTCATCGAGCTTACCCATTCGGCCACGAAAGCGGCGGGCGTTATGCTGCTTGCCGCTATCGCTGCGCTCGCCATCGCGAATTCGGGCATCTATGGGCAATTCGAGCATCTCATTCATATGCAGATCGGCTTCGTGGTGGGCGATTCGATTTCGACCATGTCGATCGCGCACATCATCAACGACATTCTCATGGCGGTGTTTTTCCTGCTCGTGGGTTTGGAAATCAAATACGAGATGACCGTGGGCGAGCTCACGAATATTCGCCAGGCCATTTTGCCCATTGTCGCGGCATGCGGCGGCGTGCTCGCGCCTATTGCCATTTACGCGGTTTTCAATTTCCAAAGCCCCGAAACGCTTGGCGGTTGGGGCGTTCCCACCGCGACCGACATCGCTTTCGCGCTTGGCATCATGGCGCTTTTGGGCAATCGCATTCCTGTTGGCGTGAAGGTGTTCCTCTCCACGCTTGCCGTGGCCGACGACATCATCGCCATTATCGTGATCGCTGTGTTTTATGGACACACGCCCGATTTCATGTGGCTTGCGGCAGCCGCCGTGGTTATGTTGGCCCTCGTCGCGCTCAACAAGTCGCATGTGTACTCGCTCGCGCCCTACCTTGCGCTGGGCGTGGTGCTGTGGTTCTGTGTTTTCTCGAGCGGCGTTCATTCGACCATCGCTGGCGTGCTGCTCGCATTCACCATTCCGTCGGGTTCGCGCGTTAACCTGAAAGGATTCGTCGCCTGGTCCGATAAGAAAATTCGCCAAGCGGAAAACGCGTTCGACCCCAATGAGCCGGTGCTTGGCCAGAAAGACTACATTCGCAACGTGAGCAATCTCTCGTCGGTGTCGCGCCTGGTCATTCCGCCTGCTACGCGCCTTGAGCACAAGCTGTACCCGTGGGTGTACTTCGCCATTTTGCCGCTCTTCGCCCTCACGAACGCCGATGTTGCCCTTGTTGGCGCCGATATGGGCGCCGTATTCACGAGCCCTGTCTTCTTCGGCGTGTTCTTCGGCCTGCTCATCGGCAAGCCCGTGGGCATCCTTCTGTTCAGTTTCATCGTCGTAAAGCTGAAAGTTGCCAACTTGCCCGAAAACGTGAACTGGCGCCACATGGCCGGTGCCGCGGTGTTGGGTGGCGTGGGCTTCACCATGGCGATTTTCGTGGCGAATCTCGCCTACGATTCCGAGCTCGCGGTTACTACGGCAAAGGCCGCGGTTCTTTTGGCCTCGACGGTCGCGGGCGTTGTCGGCTTCCTGCTGCTGCTCACCGAGGCCCGTCGCAGCGCAAGTGCAGGCGTGGCGTTCGTCGCGCTGCCCGCCGATGGCGAAAACGTGACCCACGATGGAGCCGAGGCTCGTCGTGGTGCCCGCGCGATGCGCGATTCGTTCGACGAGGCATCTCTCGCCGAAATCGACCGCTGCAAAAACGACGGCTGCACCCACGAGGTAGTGGCCCACCTTCGCGATGCTCGCGGCACCCAAACTGGCCGTGAGCAGTACGGCCGCAAATAACCAACCGTGATGCGTGTTCTTTCGCGGTAGCGTTTCGGGGAATATGCGACGTGCGACAGGGTGGTGATACAATCCTTTTTTCAGGAAACACCTGCACGACGAAGGATATTTCATGGCATATAACGCACCCGAGGGAACTGCCGACATGCTTCCCGCTGTTGCGCGCCTGTGGCGCTCAACGGTCGATTCTGCGGCAAAGCTGTTTGGCACGTATGGCTACGAGCCCATTTACACGCCGCTTTTCGAGATCACCGATGTGTTTACGCACGGCATTGGCGAAGCGACCGATGTGGTGGGCAAGGAAATGTTCGTCGTGCGCAGCGGCGAGAACTACAAGCGCGCGCTTGCTGAAGGCGACGATTCCAAGCTGAAGTCGAAGCAGAAGCTTTCGCTTCGCCCCGAGGGCACGGCGGGCGTTGTGCGCGCCGTCGTTCAGCACAATCTCGTTGAGCAGGGCGCCGCTCCTGCAAAGTTGTTCTATGCCGGTCCCATGTTTCGCGCCGAGCGTCCCCAGAAGGGCCGCCTGCGTCAGTTCCACCAGATCGGCGCCGAGTGTCTCGGCTCTACGGAGCCCACGGCCGATGCCGAAATGATCATCATGCTCATGCGCTTCTTCGAGAAGATGGGCGTGCCTATGGAGAAAACGCGTCTGCTTATCAACTCCATGGGCGATGACAACTGCCGTCCCGCATATCGCGAATCGGTGCGCCAGTTCATTTTGGACCACGAAGGCGAGATGTGCGAAGAGTGCCGCCGCCGCGCCGACACGAATCCGCTGCGTGCGTTCGACTGCAAAAACGAGGCGTGCGCGCACGTGATGGAGAATGCTCCGAAAATCACCGACCATCTTTGCGACGATTGCCGCGAGCATTATGAGCAGGTCAAGGCGCTGCTCGATGCCGCTGGCGTGAAATACATCGAAGACCCCACGCTTGTGCGCGGCCTCGACTACTACACCCGTACGGTGTTTGAGGTGCAGGTTGTTGAAGGCATGGGTTCCCAGAGCGCTATCGGTGGCGGCGGTCGCTACGACAAGCTCGCCGAAATCGAGGGTGGCCGTCCCACGCCGGGCCTCGGCTTTGCCCTTGGCTTTGAGCGCATGGTGCTCGCCCTTGAAGCGGCTGGCACGCTTGCCGATTCCCCGAAGCGCGTTGATGGCTATATTGCCTGCGTTGACTCGTCGGTGCGCGCCACGGCCTTCGATTTGGTGTGCGTTGCCCGCGATGCTGGGCTTTCGGTTGAGATGGACCACCAGGGCAAGAGCCTGAAGAGCCAGTTCAAGATGGCCGACAAGCTCGGGGTTCGCGCGGTTATCGTGCTCGGCCCCGACGAACTCGCGCAAGGCAAGGCGCGCGTTCGCAATATGTCGACCCACGCGGAGCGCCTGGTCGATATTGCCGCGGCGAAACGCCTGCTCGCACAATTTGGTGGCAACTTGGTCGGCGGCGGGGCTGCCCCCGTTTCCATCGATGCGCTTTTCGATGCCGAAGGTGCGGAATAAGGCACGTCAAACACGTCCTCCAAAAACAAAGCCCGCTCAACCGAGCGGGCTTTTCTAGTAAATCTACCTTCGCCTCTCCCTTGGGCCGCAAACGCCTTGCCAAAGGCCACGGCTCGCCGCCGCTTTGCTATGCGTGCGCCTGGCGGTGTCTCGTTTTTGAAATGAAACGCAAATTTGAATGCCTTCCCCCTTTGGCGGGGCGTTTCGCGGCCCAAGGGAGAAGGTGTCGTGGCTTGGTCGGGGGTCGTGCGGTTCCGATAGATTCCGCACAAGCAAAAGGCGTCAGTGGCGCCTTCGTCGCGAACGGGGCTTGACCGAAGCGGAAGCGCATGTCCTCCGGTCAAGTCCAGGTTGGTTATTTCCTCCCGGTATGTACCGCCACGATGCCGCCGGCGTAGTTCTTCCAGCTCACGTCGCTGAATCCTGCATCGCGCAGCATTTGGGCGTAGTGCTCCTGATCGGGGAACGCGCGAATCGAGTCGGCCAAGTACACAAAGCTCGGACGATCGTGCGTGAATACTTGCCCCCAGAACGGAATCATGACCTTTAAATAAATGTGGTACAGGAAGCGCCATGCCGCGTTCGGCGGGGTCGAGAATTCCAGGCAGGCGAACGTTCCGCCGGGTTTGAGCACGCGGTGCGCCTCGCGCAGCGCCTTCATGCGGTCGGGGATGTTGCGAATGCCATAGGCCATGGTCACAGCGTCGTATGAATTGTCGGCGTAAGGAATCTCTTGCGCGTCGACAACTTCGAAATCAATCGGAACGCCGCATGCGGCACCCGCGGCTTCGCGTTCGCGGGCAACGTCGAGCATTTCGGGCACGAAGTCGGTCAGCTGAATATGCGCCGGGGGGCGACGGCTTGCCGCCATATAGCTCACATCGCCCGTGCCGCCCGCCAAGTCGAGCAGGTCGCTTTCGGGCGTGAGGTTTGCCGCGTCGACGGTTTTGCGCAACCAGCCCTTGAAAAGCCCGAAACTCGACACTGCATTGAATCGCGCGTATTGCTTCGCGATGTTGCTGAAGATATGCTGCACGCGCTCTTCCGAAATTTCGGCAGGCGCTTCGGCTCCGGTGGCGGTGTCAACCACCCGCTCCTCGGCGCGCTGGGCTTCGTTGCTCATAGGTCCTCTTTCTCATGGGCGTCGCAAAAAGCGGCGCGCTTGTTTCCATTCAGTAAAAAACGGCGGCGACTTTCGCCGTGTACCGTGATTTTGCTCGGCTGCAAAGTATAGCCGAATCCATGATGCTATTATGTTCACCATGCTACTCTGTGCCGAACATATCATCCCGATTGCAGGCGAGCCCATCGATGATGGCGCAGTGCTCGTCCGCGACGGAAGAATCGTGGAGGTCGGTGGCGCGCAGCGCATGAAGGCGCACTATCCACAGGAGGAAGTGCGTGACTTCGGTCGAAGCGCGATCATGCCGGGTTTCGTCGATTGCCATACCCATCTCGAGTACACCGCGCTGCGCGGTATCGTGCACGATGTGCCCTATGCCGAATGGCTTGTGACCGAGCACGCCAAAGCCGACATGATGTCGCGCGACGACCGCTACGATTCGGCGGTTATCGGCGGCATGGAAATGATCGCCGGCGGCGTAACCACGGTTGCCGACTTCACGAGCACGGGCGCGTCGTTTGAGGCGGCCCAAGACGTCGGTTTGCGCGGTAAGTTCTACCGCAGCGTTGGCGCGACTTCGAAATCGCAGGTCGATACTGCGATTGAAGAAGCTGTTGCCGATATTGAGCGTTGGCGCTCTGTTGCCGATCCCGACCGCATGCAAATCGGCATTGCGCCGAAGGCCCTGCACGCATGCCACCCCACTATTTTCAGCAAAGTGAACGAGGTCGCCGAAAAGCTCGACCTTCCCGTCGCGATACACGTGGCTGGCAGCTATGAGGAATATAGCTACATCATGCGTGGCTCTACGCCCTTGTCGGTGCGCGGCATCGAAACGGGCGGCGATGCGCTTACCGATCGCCCCATGTGGCTCCCGACGGGCGTTACGCCTGTCAACTATGCGCTCAACTGGAACGCTTTCAATAGCCACGATGTGCTTGCTGCGCATTGCGTGCACGTGGACGACAACGACATCGCGAAGCTCAAAGAGCATGACGTGGCCATTTCGGTGAATACGCGCTGCAACGCGCAGCTCGGCATGGGCTTGGCTCCGCTGCCCACGTTCCTTAAATCGGGCATTCGCGTTGGCCTGGGCACCGACTCTCCCGCTGCGACCGATTCTTCCGATATGTTCATCGAGATGCGACTGGGCATGCTCATCCACCGTTCGGTCGATCGCGATGTGTTCCTTACTGCGAAAACCATGCTTGAGCTCGCCACGATCGGCGGCGCCCGTGCATTGCATATGGAAGACGAGATCGGAACCCTCGAGCCCGGCAAGCGCGCCGATATCACGGTGGTCGATTTGTCTGGTTCGCGTCAGACTCCGCTCGTCGATCCCGTTACGGCGGTCGTCGAGGGCGGCGCCGCGGCTGACGTCATGTTCACCATGGTCGGCGGCAAGCCGGTTTACGAGCGCGGGAGCAAGTGGGACGTGCGCGGCAATAAGTGGGAAATGCTCATTAATCCCGCCGAGGCTCGCGAGCGCGGCATGCAGATTCGCGGAAAGCTGAGGGATTAACGAATGGGTCAAAAGCTTACGGCCAAGCAGAAGGCTGCAAAGGTTGAGGCTGCTCGACAGCGCGAGCTGCAGGAGCAGAAGCGTCGCGAGGCGGCGCAGCGCACCAAGAAGATTTTCACGGTTGTCGTGTGCATCATCTTGGTGTTGGCGCTGGGAATCCCCACCGTCGCCATTATGGCAATGGGTCTCTAGCATCGAATACGAGGTCGGCGAAAGCTGGCCTCTTTCTTTATTCACGGTCGATTCCGCTGTGCGCAGGAGTGGGAAGCTTTGTGCCGCGGGTGCCCGCGCCTTCGCCATCCGAAAAGCCTGGCTCGTAAGTTTCAAAGAGCGAAACTTCCGCGTAACCCAAGCGAAACACAGCGCCCATAAGGTGGAAGGGTCACAAGAAGCAAAGGTGGCCGCGCAAGCGGCCGCGAAGCGAGGAGGCCCGTATGTCCCAGCTTACTGAGCGTTTCGGCACCCTGGTTTTTTCCGACCACGTGCGAAAGCAGTATCTCCCTTCCGACATATATAAGAAGCTCAACAAGACTATCGAAGATGGCGAATCTCTCGATCTCGATGTGGCGAATGCGGTTGCGCATGCGATGAAGTCGTGGGCCATCGAACACGGTGCCACGCACTATGCGCACTGGTTCCAGCCGCTTTCTGGCATCACGTCCGAAAAGCACGACAGCTTCCTTGAGCCGAATCACGACGGCACGGCAATCGAGAAGTTCTCGGGCAAAGAGCTCATCCAGGGCGAGCCCGATGCATCGAGCTTCCCCAATGGCGGCCTGCGTGCGACCTTCGAGGCACGCGGTTATTCCGCATGGGATCCCACGAGCCCCGCGTTCATCAAAGACGAAGTTCTCTGCATTCCTACGGCATTCTGCTCGTATACCGGCGAAGCGCTCGATAAGAAAACGCCGCTTCTGCGTTCCATCACCGCGCTCGATCGCGAAGCCAAGCGCGTGCTGGCGTTGTTCGGCAAAACCCCGAAAAAGGTCGTTCCTTCCGTGGGCAACGAGCAGGAGTACTTCCTTATCAAGAAAGAAGACTATGCTCGCCGCAAAGATCTCGTGATTACCGGCCGCACGCTGTTCGGCAATACGCCGTGCAAGGGCCAGGAGCTTGAGGAGCATTATTTCGGCGCTATTCGTCCCACGGTTTCCGCTTTCATGAAAGACCTCGACGATGAGCTGTGGGCGCTCGGAATTCCCGCCAAGACCAAGCATAACGAGGTCGCTCCGTGCCAGCACGAACTCGCGCCGGTTTACGCCGAAGTCAATGAGGCGATTGACAACAACCTCGTCATGATGGAGAAGATGAAGCTGCTCGCTTCTCGTCACGGTTTGGTGTGCCTGCTTCATGAGAAGCCTTTCGAAGGCATCAACGGTTCGGGCAAGCACAACAACTGGTCCATTGGCACCGAATCCGAGAATCTGCTCGATCCGGGCGAGACCCCTGCAGACAACCTGCAGTTCGTCGTGTTCCTCACCTCTGTCATCGAAGCGGTTGACGACTATCAGGATTTGCTGCGCATGAGCGTTGCGAGCTGCGGCAACGATCACCGTTTGGGCGCGAACGAGGCTCCTCCGGCGATTATCTCCATCTTCTTGGGCGATGCGCTCACCGAAGTGGTCGAGAAAATCGCCGACGGCAAAGCTTCCGTGCACGCGAAGCACGGCATGCTCGACTTGGGTGCCGATGTGCTGCCGAAGATTAAGCAGGACAACACCGACCGCAATCGCACGAGCCCCTTTGCTTTCACGGGCAACAAGTTCGAATTCCGCGCGCTCGGCTCTGAAGCCAATCCGTCCGACTGCAACATGGTGCTTGACTGTGCCGTGGCAAAATCGCTCAAGAAATTCGCCGACGCCCTCGAAGACGTTCCTGTCGAAGAATTCGGCGAGGCGGCGCTTGCGTACTGCAAGAAGGTGCTCAACGAGCACAAGCGCATTCTGTTCTCGGGCAATGGTTACGCCGACGAATGGCATGTTGAAGCCGAGAAGCGTGGCCTGTGCAACTACAAGACCACGGCCGATGCGATGCCGTGCTTCGTTTCCGACAAGAGCATCGATTTGTTTACGAGCCTCGGCGTGCTCACTGAAGTCGAGGTGCGCAGCCGCTATGAGGTGAAGCTTGAGAAGTACACGAAGCTGCTCAATATTGAGGCAACGACGATGATTCGCGAAGCGCGCCGCACTTATCGACCGGTCATCAGCGCCTATGCGACCAAAGTTGCCAAGGGCCTCGAGACGGTAAAGGGCGTGGGGATCGAAAGCGCCATGCAGTGCGAGCTCAATACGCTCAACAAGTTGTGCAATGGAATCACGACCATCAACGATTCCATTAAGGCGCTCGATGCTGTGCATCAGAAGGCAGAGGCCATCGACGATCCTCAGGAAGAAGCGAACTGCTACGCTCATGAGGTTGTCCCTGCAATGGCAACCTTGCGTACCGCGGTCGATGCCATGGAGGAGCTCGTTGCCGCCGACTACTGGCCGGTGCCCACGTATGATGACATTCTGTTCTATGTCTAACACTCAATAGAAGAGGCGTGAACGCACGGCTCGAAGAGCGACATATATAAAGATATACAAAGCAAGAATATGGCTGGCGCCGAAGAGGGTGTCAGCCATATTTATAGAGCGCGGCAAAAGAAGCGAAGGCGCGTGGTCGCCAAAAGCGAGGCTCGATTCCAAAGGCTTGCTCCCGTACGACAGGCGAACTTCCTAGAAGGGGAGACGTAGTTTGTGCATCCGAACCCCATTTGCTTGGCGTATCGAAGGCGATAGAGGACTTATGAAGAGGTGTTCACATCTTAAGAAGCAAGGCGGGGAAGAGTAACTAATGCGATTTACCAGGTAAAACAAAAGAAGTGCCTACAGTAAATCAGACGTATGCAAAAACTTTTCGACCAAAAAGTAAATTAATCCTTGACCCTATGAGTTCAAGTCCGTAATATACATTCCTGCGCCAAGCGGGAACGCGAAGCGCACGGCGGGCCGCAGGCCCCGCCGGGAACCTTGAGAACCGGATACTGTGGATGGAATTTTACGAAGCCAGACAGGGCTTCGGGGCATGGGCCCCGAAGCAATCATATGGACCCTGATTCAATTTTTATTTAACTAGGATTCGAGGAGCCTTAGGGCTCTTCAGCTTTCCACGGAGAGTTTGATCCTGGCTCAGGATGAACGCTGGCGGCGCGCCTAACACATGCAAGTCGAACGAGTAAGACGCCTTCGGGCGTGGATAGAGTGGCGAACGGGTGAGTAACACGTGACCA
>NZ_CDRRGL010000031.1:0-17649 GCF_977041755.1 Slackia sp. | reverse complement strand
GAAGGCCGCCCTTGTAGGGGCCAATGGCGGAGTTGAACTCAACGCGATAGCCGCGATTGACTTGGACCTTTCCAGAATCATCGACCCAAGGCACGCGGAACATGACGACGCGCTCAGGTTCGACAAAACGCTCGAGCAGAGCGTTCTCTTCATATTCGGGATGAGCATCAAGCGCGGGGCCAAGCGTGCTCAGGATTTCTGTGGCTGCCTGGATGAATTCGGGCTGGTCGGCATTCTTGGCCTTAAGCTCTTCAAGGATTCGTTCGGCGTAGGACATGCAATTCTCCTTTACGCAATACTAATGAGGGTCGGCCAAGGCCGTCGGACGCTCAAATGCATCCTCCCTTCTGATGAGCCTAGCATACGTGGTGCGTGTTTCGTGAATGTTACGCATTACAAGAAAGTTACGAGTGCAGTAGAAATAATGAGCAATTCTGCCGTTTGCCCCTTGATCAATACCGTCTAAGATAAATGGCCAGAGTCTTTCGAGGCTATATAAGAAGCAAGCGTTTATTGAACCCCAGAGCTGCCAAACCCGCCGCAGCCCCGCTCGGTTTCGTCGAGCGCGTCAACAACGCTCCATTCGACGTTTTCAACCTTCTGGATGACAAGTTGGGCGATTCGATCGCCCGGTGCGACTTCAAAAGCTGAATGGGCGTCAAGATTGATAAGCGCAACTTTGAGTTCGCCGCGATAGTGGCTATCGATAAGACCCGGAGTGTTGAGCACGGTAACGCCCTGCTTAATGGCGAGTCCGCTACGTGGCTGAACGAAGCCCGCATACCCTTCGGGAATCGCAATCGCGAGACCCGTGGGAACAAGCGCGCGCTCATATGGGGCAAGTGATACAGATTCTACGGCACGCAAGTCAACACCGGCGTCACCAGGATACGCATACGATGGAATTACCGCATCATCACGTAGTTTGGTAATGGGAATAACGAGAGAAGCCATTTTGCCAACTTTCCTATTGTTCATGCAACACATATAAAGCAAACTGGAGTTCGTTTACTGAAGACCTTCGAGTGCTTCGCGGAACTCTTCAACAGTTTGAAAATCTTTATAGACGCTCGCGAATCGGATATAGGCAACGTCATCAAGACCGCGCAGATGTTCAAGAACGATATCGCCAAGATCTTTTGATTTGATCTCAAGGCGGCCTGCGGCACGAAGCTCGGCTTCAATGTCGTCGATAATTTCCGCTTTCTTTTCGTTCGGGATATTTGGGCGTTTGGCGCACGCGATGCTAATGCCGCGATAGAGCTTCTCGCGATCAAAAACTTGCGTCGTACCATCAGATTTCACAACGATAATCGGGTTATCGCCGAGGCGTTCATAGGTCGTAAAACGGTTTCCGCATTTCAGGCATTCACGACGACGGCGAATAGAGTTGAACTCATCGGAAGGACGAGAATCAACGACTTTGGATTCGGGGTGGCCACAAACGGGGCAGCGCATATGCCCTCCAATCATACCCACCTCGCATAGAGCGAAGCAAGCGTACGGGTCGACAATATGCGGTTCATGATACACGCTTGAAGCGAATGCCGCCGAAACGAAAAAGAATATACACGATAAGAAAGAGAGCTCAGCAAACCGCAAAATCCGAATTGGCTCTCGGTAAGGTCTCATGCAACGCCTAGCAATTGATTATACGAGGAAACGAATTGTTGCAATGCTTATCGTGTACGCAGCGCCGCACCGTCGCTTAATGCAGCAAAAGCGACGGCAGGCAAAGATTAAGCTAAATCACGATAATGAAAAGCGTGGCAAGAAAAGCAAGAAAACCAGCGGCAGTAAGCTTCGAAAACGAAGGCGCGGCATTGATCAACGTATGGTCAGCGACGGTTTCGCTGCTTGGGTCAAGGAGTTCGAACGCACCTAGAGCGCGTACCGAAAATGCAAAATCGTCGCGAAACGTTGACGTTGAAGCGCTTTGGACATGAGAGGAGCACGCATGGGCGCCCCTCTCGCTTCGACGCGACGTTTCCTGCTCAATCGCGCCAGACGCATGGACGGAACGACGGTCAATCGAAATGATGCGAGCCCCATGTTTGATTTTGCGCGCAGCGGTGCCATCAAAGAAATCGGCCTGATCGTATGAGGGATAAGCGGATTTTGTGCTGTTGGCAACCGTTTTCATGGCAACTCCTTCGAATAGCACTTGCAACGAACCTTTGTTCGTGGTTATAATAAATCGCACAAAAGTTCGTGTCAATAATTTTTCAAACATTTGTTCGACAGGAGTTCGCATGGGCGCCGAAGAGGTCAAGAACACCAAGAAAATAACGAAGAAGCAAAAGGCCGTGCTTGATTTCATCGAACAGCAAATCGATGAAACGGGCATTGCTCCTACGGTTCGCGATATTTGCGACGGATTAGGCCTCTCCTCGCCTTCTACCGTTCATGTGCATTTGAAAACGCTTGAAGAAAAGGGCTATATCCACCGTGACCCTTTGAAATCTCGATGCATTACCATCGTTGGCCGTGATCAGAAGCCGAAAGAACCCGAGCTTGAGCCAGTTGGCGCTGGGGCGTTTTCCGATGTGGTTTCGCTTCCTGTTGTTGGCAATGTTGCCGCGGGTTTGCCCATTCTTGCTGAGCAGAATGTAACGGAAACAATCCCCCTCCCCGTCGAAATCGTGGGAGATTCGAGCTCGTTCCTCTTGAAGGTGCGCGGCGATTCCATGATTGAAATCGGGATCAACGATGGCGATTATGTTGCCGTGAAAGAACAGCCCACCTGCAACAACGGCGATATCGTCGTCGCCATCGTCGACGATGGTGCAACGGTGAAGCGCTTCTATAAAGAAAAAGGTCACGTGCGTTTGCAGCCCGAAAATTCATCGATGGAACCCATCATTGTGCGCGAGAACGTCTCCATCGCAGGTAAAGTCGTCGCTGTGTTCCGTCGTCTTTAAATAACCGCAACCTTAACTCGTAGCAAGAACTACGCAGGCCCCCGGTGCTCCGTTATCGAACGAAGCACCGGGGGCCTTACATTTCCTACGAAGCTTTGTAAGGCTCGAACTGGCTTATCAAATCACGAGGTACGCGAACCGTAAGATTCGTTCCGTTTTCATCAAACACTTCAGCAATGATGGTGCATTTCGAGTGAGCAAGCGATACTAAATCACCACGCGAGAACGGCACTACAACATTCATGGTTTCTTCCGTAGCCGTAGCGGCACGCGCGATTGCCTCGATTAATTCGTTGCAACCCTGCCCTGTTGCTGCCGACACGAGCACCGCTCCCGGATGCAAGCGCGTAAGCGCGGCGGCCTCAGCCTCATCTATTAAGTCGATTTTATTGAATACCGTAATACGTGGAATGTTCTGTGCGTTGATTTGCTGAAGCGTGTCTTCAACGGCGCGCATTTGCATCTCGCGCTCCGTTGAAAACGCGTCGATCACATGCAGCACCAAATCGGCGCCGCGAATCTCATCGAGCGTGCTCTTAAAGGCTTCAACGAGAGTTGTTGGCAACTTCTGAATGAAGCCAACGGTATCGGTAAGCGTGACCTCGCGGCCTTCAGGCAACACAAGCTTGCGCGTAGTTGAATCAAGCGTGGCAAACAGCTTGTCGTATGAAAGCACGTCAGCTTCGGCGAGACGGTTTATCAGGCTCGATTTGCCCGCATTCGTGTAGCCAGCCTCGGCAATTTTGAACACACCTGATGCATAGCGCGCGCTTCGCTGCGTTTCGCGCATGCGCGAAACCTGCTCAAGCTCGCGACGAATTGACGTAATGCGCTTACGCACCATTCGACGATCGACTTCAAGCTGACTTTCACCCTCGCCAAAACGCGAACCCACGCCGCCGCCCATGCGGTTGCTCGCCAAATGTGCCCACATGCCGCGCAAACGAGGCAACAGATATTGATTCTGGGCAAGCCGTACCTGCAGGCGGCCCTCTTTCGTGGTGGCATGCAACGCGAAAATGTCGAGGATGAGCGCCGTTCGGTCAATGACCTTCACATCTTTCGGCACTGCTTTTTCAAGATTGCTTTGCTGCGACGGCGTAAGCTCATCGTCGAAAATCACGATATCAGCCGCATACGCATGACACATTTCGGCGATTTCTTCCGCCTTGCCCGAACCGACAAACGTGCGCGGGTTCGGTGCCTCAAGCTTTTGGTAGGTGGTCGCTACCACTTCAGCACCCGCCGTGTCGGTTAAACGCGCAAGTTCCTCAAGAGATGACCTAAGCGTAGAGGCATCGTCGCCTTTAAGCTGAATACCGACGAGAATGGCGCGCTCGCAGCCCTCATCCATCGTAGAAAGTGAATCGGCGAAAGACACACTGACCTCCTAGAGCATCTGTTGAATTTCGTCGGCTATGCGCGCGACGTCGCCATCATCCGCAGCAACCCAATGAACGCGCTCGTCATGGCGCCACCAAGAACGCTGACGTTTCGCATAACGCCTCGTGGCAAGCTTAATGGCCTCGGAAGCCTCCTCCATCGAACAGCGACCTTCGAGCGCCTCGACAACTTCTTTATATCCAATAGCCTCTCGCGCTGTGAGCGCCTCGGTGAAGCCTTTGTCGCAAAGCGTACGAACCTCATCGACAAGCCCCGCTTCGAACATGCCATCAACACGCGCGTTAATGCGTTTTTTCAAAAGCTCAGGGTCAACCGAAAGCCCGAAAAATAGCGCAGGCACCGCCTGACCAAGCGTCGCAAGCCCTTCATGTTGCGAGGCGTATGAAACACCGTCGAGCTCGAGCATTTCGAGAGCGCGCAACACGCGTTTTGAATTGTGTGGGTGAATGATGGCCGCGCTTGCGGCGTCGCATTGCTGAAGCGCTCGCCAAAGAGCATCGCTCCCCTGCTCAGCCAAAAAAGCGGACCACTTTTCACGTATAGGATTGTTCACCTGCTCGCCCGATGCGAAATCGTAATCGTCGATGGCGGCGCGAACGTAGAAACCCGTTCCCCCCGCGAGCACACAGCGTTTCTCACGCGCGTCGATGTCGGCGAAACAGCTTCGCGCATATTCCTGAAACAGTGACGCAGAATATGCCTCACCTGGCTCGCGAATATCGAACCCCCAGTGCGGAACAAGTCGATCCGACTCAGGCAACTTGCCTGTTCCAATGTCCATGCCTTTATAAATTTGCATGGAATCGGCCGAGATTACTTCCCCGTTCACGCGACGAGCGATTTCCTGGGCGACATCGGTTTTACCCGACGCAGTGGGCCCAACAATCACGATTACGGGGTTCGAGAGCTCCAAACGGTGCTCGACCGTGCTATTCGGCATCGACGACCTCGCCCGACAGATACCAGGTGAGAGACTCGTCGATGCGAACCTTCACAATAGTGCCCTCGAGCTCGTCGATAGTTTTGCCGGCGGGAATGGGGGCATGCACGGTCACATTATGGGGGCTTCGGCCTGCAAGCACGTCTTCATCGCGCTTTGATGTACCTTCAACGAGCACATCAAGAACGCGCCCCGCGAAACGCTGGTTTTGCTCATGCGCGCCTTCTTGTACGATATCAACAAGCTCGTCAAAACGACGTTGAATGGTTTCACGCGGCGTGGGGTCTTCCATTTTGGCAGCAGGCGTGCCTTCGCGCTTCGAATAAATGAAAGTGAACACCTGTCCATAGCCGACTTCTCGCACGAGGTTGGCGGTCGCCTGGAAATCTTCTTCTGTTTCGCCCGGGAAGCCGACGATAATATCGGTGGAGAGGGCGACATCGGGGTTCGCCTCGCGCACTTTTCGCACCAAATCAAGATAGTGCTCAGCGGTATAGCGACGATTCATGGCCTTCAGCACGCGATCGCTGCCCGATTGAACGGGAAGGTGCAGAGCGGGCATGAGGTTAGGCAACTCGCCGAATAACGCAATAACCTCATCGGTAAGGTCTTTGGGGTGCGACGTGGCGAAGCGAATGCGCTCCACGCCCGTCGCCGACACGGCTCGCAGCACATCGGCGAAGCGAGGCTCGCCGTACAGATCGCGGCCATAGGAATTCACGTTCTGGCCTAGCAGCGTAATTTCCTTCACGCCGTCGTTGACGAGAGCCTGCGCTTCCGCCGCGACATCTTCAATGGTGCGCGACTTTTCGCGACCGCGCACGTAAGGAACGATGCAATAGGTGCAGAAATTATTGCAACCCGAGGTAATAGGCAACCATGCGGCCCACGTATGCACGCGTTTGCTCGGCAGGTCGGTGGCGAATTTTTCGCTCGCCTCATATACCTCGGCCTGATGGCCTTTGCCGACAAGCACCGATTCAATGAGGCGCGGCAAGCGATCGATATTCTGCGTGCCGAACACCACGTCGACATGCGGAAGCTTTTCCATGAGCTTCGCGCCATCGCGCTGGCCGATGCATCCTCCAATGCACACGATGCGCTTATCGAGCTTGCTTCCCTGTGGAAGCGGAATGTTCTTCATCGAAGCGACCTGGCCCATAAGGCGCGTATCGGCGGCTTCGCGTACGCAGCACGTCACGAATACGACGATTTCAGACTCTTCGAGCTCGGGTACCTGAATCGCGCCGAGCGATTCGAGCATGCCTGCGATTCGCTCGGAATCGTGTTCGTTCATTTGGCAGCCGAAAACTTGCAGGAAAAAGGTCTTATCGGAAATTGGAGACAGCATACAGCGAGCTACCACTTTCTACTGAGATTAGATGTTCGGAAAATTACGAGCGACGTTCGACATTGAAGCGAATAGCGGTGCGATATTCGCCATCAATGACGATATCGGCAAATGATGGCACGCAGACGATTTCGATGCCGATGGGTGACAGAAAGCCGCGAGAAATCGCAATGGCTTTTACAGCCTGGTTCACAGCACCCGCGCCGACCGATTGAATTTCTACGCACGAACCGTCTTTAATCATTCCGGCAATAGCGCCAGCGACCGATGCAGGCGACGATTTCGACGATACCTTTAAGCAGCCTGCATGCTGCCCGTTTTCAAAATGCTCTGGCATGTGCGTCCTTCTACGATGTTTAGAGTGCGTTATGTTGTGTCTATGCCTTAGGGGCTCAAGCATCTTTTTATCTGAGTGATTGTACCTCATGGGGCGGCTGAACTGCGCGCGAGCACGCTCGAGCCACATTACTCACACGCAGGAAGAAACAGTTCGCACGGCTGCGCCCCCCAAAGCCGCCCTAGAGCTTAGAAAGGGGAAATACCACATGCACGCCATCGGCCGTTATTCGTATTGAAGGCTCAACATTGGGTTCAAGATAGTATGACTCGGCGAGCTCGCAATACGCTTTCTTCAAGGAAGAGGTGAAGGCATCCATGTCATCTGGCGCGATTTTAAGTCCCCTGAAGTCGCGATTCGTAGGATTATTCGACTTGACGCCTTTTTTCGGTGATTCCTCGTCACATTCGCGCACGCGATCTAACGTTTCGAGAAACGGGGCAAGCGGAGCTATCTCCCCCGCAAGAATACGATGTGCGCTGCGCGTAGACATGGCAATACCAATATCTTGAGCGGCATTGACCAGTGAAGCTGCGTCGCGCATAAGACCAAGTCTTTTTATGGGCGCAGCAGTGCTCGCGAGGTTGTTCGGGCAAGGGAATTGCCGCCCGAATGCGTACATTGTCGCCGCAGAGTCAATGATGCTTCCAAGATACAGCGTGCATACGTCTCGATTCGCAAGCGCGAATTCCGATGCTGTTTTTAGAATGTTATGCGGACCTGAGCTGACGATCCATGTTCCGTCGCTCTGCTTTACAAGCGACGGCGGAGTGCTTTGGTCGCTTTTCTCAGGCGTTTTCGAACAATCGAACTCGACGAGGAAGATACTGCCTTTGCCCTCAACGGAGGCGATGCATTCAGCGCGCTCGGCATTTTCACGAACGGAATAAAGGGCCATGCCGCGTCCGTGCACGCCCCACTCGTCCATGGTCATTGAATTGAGCTTCGAAGTAACACGCGGCTCGAATATTCGATCGCGCAACCGTTCGGGAACGCCGTCGCCGTCGTCGGCCACGACAATGCGACGAGCATCCCCTGAACGGGACGTTCCCATAATAATGGTGCGCGCATGGGCGTCGCGCGCGTTGCGAAGCATTTCAATCACCGCGTCTTCAACGCAGCGAATGTCTTGCTTGGCCTGTCGTCGCTCTGCTTCAGACACACGGAGTCGAACGAAACCATCTCCGAGGTCGTCCTCAACACGAAGCCTCGTGCCAGCAGGCGTGGAATCAAGAAATGCAGCAAGCGTTTCGGAATCGGACATTCTTCCACCCTTCGTACAAGAGTCGCACGGCTCCATCGCTCGTATGGAATGCAAAAGAGGCGCCATGCGGCGCCTCTTTTGCATTCGAGGTTATTTCGCATAGTCGACGGCGCGGCTTTCACGGATGACAACCACTTTAACCTGGCCGGGATACTGCATTTCATCCTCGATTTGCTTGGCGATGTCATGCGCCAAAACAACGGCAGCAGCTTCATCGACCATCTCGGGGACAACCATAACGCGGATTTCGCGACCCGCCTGCATGGCGTACGTACGCTCAACGCCCTTATGGGCATTCGCGATTTCCTCGAACTTCTCAAGACGCTTTACGTAGCTTTCGAGGCTTTCTTTGCGAGCGCCAGGGCGAGCAGCGGAAACGGCATCGGCGGCTTGGACCAAAACATCGAGCACGCTATTCGGCTCGACATCGGCATGGTGCGCCTCAATCGCGTGAACGATTTCGGGCCTTTCGCCGAAGCGACGAGCAAGGTCGGCACCGATAACGGCATGGGGGCCCTCGACTTCGTGGTCGACAGCTTTGCCGAGGTCATGAAGCAGACCCGCGCGCTTGGCAGGAACAGGATCAAGGCCGAGCTCAGAAGCCATAACGCCGCACAGGTACGCGACCTCGAGCGAATGGTTCAGGACGCTTTGGCCAAACGAGGTGCGGAATCGAAGACGACCAAGCGTGCGAACAAGTTCAGGGTGCAAGTCATGAATGCCAACGTCGAACGTCGCCTGCTCGCCAGCCTCTTGAATTTGCTGGTTCACGAGTTTTTCAGCCTTCGCGTACATCTCTTCGATGCGGGCAGGGTGAATGCGGCCGTCGGCGATGAGGTTTTCCATAGTAACGCGGCCAATCTCGCGACGAACGGGATCGAAGCACGAAATGGTAACGCACTCAGGAGTATCGTCGATGAGCAAATTCACACCCGTAAGCTGCTCGAAGCTGCGAATATTGCGGCCCTCGCGACCAATAATGCGGCCCTTCAAATCGTCGGAAGGAATGTGAATGGTTTTCACCGTAGTTTCAGCCGTGTGATCGGCAGCGACGCGCTGAATGGCGAGGCTCAAAATCTCACGCGACTTCTTATCGGCTTCGGCCTTGGTGCGCTGCTCCGCCTCGCGAATAATGGCGGCGCTTTCATGCGTAACCTCATCGCGAAGGTTGTCGAGCAGCTCCTTCTTCGCTTCTTCAGGAGTCATGCCGGCGACATGCTCAAGGCGCACATTCACTTCATGAATGGCGCTGTTCAAATCGCGCTCGCGACGCTCAACCTGGCCTTGCATAGAAGAGAGCTGATGCTCGCGGGCATCGAGGCTCTCGACGCGGCGGTCGACAGACTCCTCACGCTGAGAAACGCGATTTTCAGCTGCACGAACTTCCTTCATGCGCTCTTTGTGCTCAGCTTGAGCTTCCTGCTTCATTTTGAACACTTCGTCTTTAGCTTCAACCACAGCCTCACGACGCATGGTTTCCGCTTGGCGCTTCGCCTCAGATACCACCTGTTCAGCCTCTTCATGGGCGCGCTTGGTGGACGAATTTGCGACGTAGCGGGTAATAAAATAGCCACCGGCGATGCCAACGGCCAAGCCGACGATCAAAAGTGCGATTTCCATCGGCCTCCCCTTTCTTCTAATTTCATACACGAAGACAGGCTGCCGGCAAAGAAAATGCCGGGCATATGCCTGGCATGAGTGAATACACAACAGTAGCGCTAACGCCGAGAAAAGAATCGGCTATGCAATTGTTATATATCGAGAAAGTGCCGTATGGGCACTAATGCACTCAAGCTCTTTCATGATACACCGTGCTCGAGCGTTTTCCCTCCACCGTTTTGAAATAAATCGCACACGGTCCTAATTCTCCTTCATAAAACGACGAGTCGCCGCACTCGCAACCGACGTAGAGTAGCCCTTCGTTACAAGTTTGCGATATGCGGAGGCCTGAACATTTTTAGACCGCGGCGGCTTTCGGCGCAAAAGCGCGAGGGCGCGCTCGATTTCTTGTTCGTCGCTCGACTCGCTGCCAAACGTATAACCAACGACGTCATCTTCAGCATTGGCGTTAACGCGGAACGGATCAAAATCATCGACGGAAAAGAATTCTTCTGGCCACCCCGGAATGTCGCTTGCGGCAATTCCTGCCCTTTCGAGCTCGTCTTCTATACCCTTGCGCCCACGCCCTTGGGAGACGCGCGTACGAATAAGCACGGCTCCATAGCGCGTATCGTCAATAAGGCCGCAATCGAGAGCACGCCGCACAGCCGATTCCGCCACTTCTTGCGAGAACCCGTCGCGTACAAGCCGATCGATGAGCTCACGAGAACCGCGCTCTCGTGAGCAGGCAAGACGAGTGACTTTTTCAAAAGCCCTTGTTTCGTCTTCGGTGCGTTTAACCGCGATTGGCTCAAGGCTCAACGATGTTTTCTGCAAACGCAATTGACTGCGAGATTTCGAGTGGAGCCCATTTTGATCGAGCAAACCGAAACAGGCGCCGTGCGACTTACGAGCTGTGCATGCCTCTTGCCCCGCGTCGTCGACGTCAAGCGAAGACATGTCACGGAAACGAGTTTGGGGTTTCGCCACCCCTTGATCTGTACCGCCAACGGTGTACAAAAGTTCATCGTTGATACGGGTTTGAGATTTCTTCAAAAGCTCTTCTGCATATTGTTTATCGATATATGGCATATCGGCCCCAATCGCCACGATAAAGAAAACGCCCGCTTTGCCATGGGCAAAAAACGGGCGCGAAAAGACTTATTCCTCGGTTTCGCTGAAAGGCTTGACCGTGGGGATCTCGAAATGGTCTCGAACCTTTTGCTCGATTTCGTCGCGAACATCGGGATGGGTGCGCAGCATTTCCTTCGCAGCCTCACGGCCCTGGCCCAGACGATCTTCGCCATAGGTGTACCAAGCACCACTCTTTTTCACCACGCCAGCCTCGACGCCCATATCTACAATGCAGCCCTCACGAGAGATGCCCTGGCCATACATGATGTCGAACTCGGCCTGCCTAAACGGAGGCGCAACCTTGTTCTTCACGACCTTGGCGCGCACGCGGTTGCCCACAGGATCGTTGGTCTTATTCTTGAGCGTTTCGATTCGACGAATGTCGATGCGAACGCTCGAGAAGAACTTGAGGGCGCGGCCGCCCGTCGTGGTTTCGGGATTGCCGAACATCACGCCGATTTTTTCACGCAGCTGATTGATGAAGATGCACGTGGTATTTGACTTCGAAAGAGAACCGGCGAGCTTGCGAAGTGCCTGAGACATAAGACGAGCCTGAAGGCCAACGCTCGAGTCGCCGATTTCACCTTCGATTTCGGCTTTAGGAACCAAAGCGGCTACGGAGTCGATGACTATGCAGTCGATAGCATTGGAGCGAACGAGCATATCGCAGATTTCCAAGCCCTGCTCACCCGTGTCGGGCTGAGAGATGAGCACCTCGTCGATATCGACGCCCAGGCGCGCGGCATACGTTGGATCAAGGGCATGCTCGGCGTCGATAAAGGCGACAACACCACCAAGCGCTTGCGCCTCGGCGAGGATTTGCAATGCAAGCGTCGTTTTACCGCTGGATTCAGGACCGTAAATCTCAACAATGCGACCACGCGGAACGCCGCCAATGCCGAGCGCCGCATCGAGCGGCAAAGCGCCCGTGGGAATAGCAGCAACCTCAAGGTGTTCGGCATTGCTTCCAAGCTTCATAATGGCGCCCTTGCCAAACTTCTTCTCGATTTGTTCAGTCGTGAGCTCGAGCATTTTATCTTTGTTTTGAGTCTGAGCCATTGCATCTCCTTGCCGCCGGCATAGCCGGTTTATGTACCGCGCTCATTATTACGAACAGATGTTCTTACGTCAAGTACGATGTCAAAATAATTCGCATCGACGTGACAGAAACCGTTGAATGCATTCAAACACGATAATCTTGCCAGAATCTTGCCCGAATGCCGCATTTTTAAAAACGAAATATCGCCTATTTCCACCGGTTTCCCTTGAAGGTTCCTTTGCATTTCCCTCGGTTTCCTCGCAAAATGCCCTCCGAAATACCGCGTTTTGCTCGTAACGGCAAGGCGCTACAGCGCTTCGAGAATCATTTCAAGTGCGGCCTGGGTCGCTTGCGCGCGTACGTTTTCGCGATTTCCTTTGAAGTGAAATTCCTTCGCAAATGCGTTACCACTGGAAGAGATGCCAATCCACACTGTGCCCACCGGCTTTCCGGGTTCTTCGCCACCGGGACCCGCAATGCCCGTAACGGAGCACGCCACATCGGCGCCAAGTTCAGATGCGGCACCGAGCGCCATGGCTACGGCAACGTCTTCACACACGGCGCTACCATCAACGAACGCCGTCTCAGGAACATCAAGGCTCTTCATTTTCACGTCGTTGACATAGCTCACCACGCCGCCGCGCACTACAGCCGAAGACCCTGGCACCTCGGTGAGCGATGCGGCAATAAGACCACCCGTACAGCTTTCGGCCGTTGCGACTGTCGCTTTCGTCGCCAGCGCCTTGTGAACAACGGCGCACGCCGCGTCAACGCGAAGCTCGTTCTCGAAGCCATCTTCGGTCTGCGCGGCAAGGTCGTCATTGTTAATAACGCGCGCGCGGCGGCCTTTGGGCTTAAAGCCAATAAGATGGCGAGCCTTCCAAATATAGTCGGCCATGGAAATAATTGTGAGCACGAGGGCAGCCGCCATGACAAGCCAGCTCAAAATATAAAGCGCGACGTTGAGCTCATGCGAAAGCATGCCCGTGATCGCGGGGCTCTCCTTCACAACGAACAGAACGATGGCGATCATTTGGAATACCGTTTTGAACTTGCCGTACCACGAGGCGGCGATAACCTCCCCCTTGCTTGCGGCGACCATGCGCACGCCGCTCACGATGAATTCGCGAGCAACGATAATAAGCACGGGCCAACTTGGCAGCGACCCCAGTTCAATAAGCACAAGCAGCGCTGCAACGACGAGAACCTTATCGGCCAAAGGATCCATGAATTTGCCGAAGTCGGTAACTTCGCCTCGAGAACGAGCGAGGTATCCATCAAGCCAGTCGGTGCACGAGATCACGACGAAGATAATCGCGGCAATCCACGCCTTCCAGGGATTGAGGAACGCAAGTCCCATTGCGTCGGGCCATGGGCTAATAAGCGCTACGACAAAGACGGGTACCAAGCAGATGCGAATCATGGTTACGACATTCGCGGGGGTAAGAATCTTATCAACCGTGCCCTGACCCGCGGGCGTCGGCTTGCCAGAAGCGTAGGATTCCTTCGAATCATGAGCCATGAACGACATCGCCTTCCATCTCGTACACAAGCGTATCGGTTATGCGAACGCGCACAATGTCGCCAACTTCGCCTTCTTCCAAATACACCACACCATCAACCTCGGGCGCTTGGCACATTGCGCGACCGTAGAGCTGGCCGTCTTCCTCGCGCCCAAGCACGAGCACGTCCATCTCCTGCCCGATGCGCGCCGAAACGTGGGCCTCGCCAATAGCGTCTGAAATATCGCGCAGGCTTTGAGCGCGCTCGATTTTGATGGCCTCATCGATTTGGCCATCCATTTCAGCGGCTCGGGTGCCCTCTTCCTGCGAATACGGGAAAACGCCGACGTAATCGAACTCGACCTCTTCGAGGAAGTTCTGAAGCACGTCGAAATCAACATCGGTTTCGCCCGGGAAACCGGCGATGAGCGTGGTGCGCAGCGTAATGCCTGGAACGCGCTCACGAATGCGCGCGACGAGCTCGCGATGGGAGTTTTCGTCGCCACGACGGTTCATCGCGCGAAGCACAGGCTTACTCGCATGCTGAAGCGGCATATCGAGATACTTGCAGACGTTCGGCTTGGAAGCGATAACATCAAGCAGCTCATCGCTTACGCCCTGCGGCTCAATATACATAAGACGGAACCATGTTTGAGGGAACTCGTCGGCAAGCGTTGCAAGAAGCGTGGCGGTATTGGAAGGCTCATCGAAATCTTCACCCCAGCGGCCCGTATCTTGAGCGATAAGCGTAACTTCGCGCACGCCCGCCGCAACGCGTTCAGCGACTGAAGCGCGTACCGTTTCAAGCGGGAAGCTGTGATAGCGACCGCGAATGTACGGAATAGCGCAGAACGAGCAGAAGCGATCGCAGCCGTCTGAGATTTTCACATACGATGCGGGAGAACCCGCCCAGGGCGATTGGGCATCGGGGGACATCGACGCTTGAGGCGCCTCATCGCCCAACACGCCCGCAAGAACCTCCACGATGTCGTCTTCCTTGCTGCACGGCACAAATGCTTGCGCCTCGCCAAGCTCGCTTGCCAAGTCGTCGCCGTATCGTGCAGGCATGCAGCCCGCCACGACGAGCTTTGCGGACCCCTCGATGAAGTTCGGCAGGTCGCATACCTCAAAAATAGCCTCGAGGCTCTCTTCAGTTGCCGCCTGGATGAACGAGCACGTATTCACGACCACGACGTCGGCCGTTGATGCATCATCGCACACCTCGTAGCCGGCCGCGCTCAGTCGTTTCGTCATCTCGGCGGTGTCAACTTCATTTTTGGCGCAACCAAGCGTCACGAAACAAACGCGCGGCGCGCTCTGAGCCAAAACATTCACGTCAATGTTAGACATGCGAATACCCTTTAGCGTTATCGATAGTTCACGTATTGCAGAGGCTGGCCATAATCTTGGCCCTTCAAAAAAGCAATAACCTCTTGCAGCGTGTCGCGCGAGGCCGAAGAAACGCGCAACTTGTCGCCCTCGATAGTGACTTTGCACTTGAGCTTCGTGCCGCGAATATCCTTCGAGATTTTGCTCGCGGTTTCCTTGTCGATGCCTTCGATAATCTCTGCAGTGCGACGAACGCTCTGACCAGCGGCAGGCACGATGTCGCCCCATTTCACAGCGGAAAGGTCGACGCCGCGCTTGATGAGCTTGCTGCCGATGACGTCGATAACCTGCTTGGCGACGAATTCTGCCGGGGCGGCGACGGTCAATTTGCGGCCGCCTTTATCAAGGGTGATTTCCGCACCGGAGTCTTTGAGGTCATAACGCTGGGCGATTTCTCGTTTCGCCTGGCCATACGCATTATCGACTTCTTGCATGTCGACGGTGGAAACAACGTCGAAACTGGATTCTTTTGCCATGGTATCCCTTTCTAAAACAAGAGGTGAGTACTAGCCTTCAGTGGAGCTGGAAGTAGAGCTTGTAGATGCGCTGTTCGATGAGGAAGAAGCGCTGCTCGTAGACGAGGCCGCATCGGGATGGGCCTCATTCCATGCCGCGAGAATGTCGCTGAAGTTCACCTCGTAGCGCAGAATGCCGTTCGTGACATACTGCGACAAATCAACTGCTTGCCCATCGACCGTCACGGTAAGCCCATCGTAGGGGCTCGCGACAATCGTGAGCGAATCGGTTACGTCGTAGCTGTCAGACGCGCCGCCCGACAGATTTTCGGCAACCAAGCATGTGTTGCCTTCATAGATTTCGACATACGGCGTTTCGCCCTTCGCGACCGAGTACGCAACAACGGCCTTAGTGGGAGCGGTTTCAGTCTTTTTAGTCGTCGTCTCCTTGGTCGATTGCGAATCGGAGCTTTCGGAATCGGAAGATGTATTCGACGAAGAGCCCGAAGGTGAAGATTCGGGAAGCCCCGTGATGTTCATCGGCGTGCTTTGTTGGGCGCTCGACGTTGCTTTCGAGCCCACGCCATTCGCCAAGAAAGCGATAACGACGACAAGCAGCAAGATAATAATGCCAGCGATGAGGAACGGGAGCTTTTCGCCGATGCCCGATTTATTGCTTCCGAGGTTGCTTGGAGCGGCATACACGCTGATCGAGTGCTCTTCAGGAAGTGCCGAACGCCTCGATTGGCGCGGCATATAGGTTTCCTTTTCTTCATCCTCGGAACGACGCAGTCTACGTGTAGAGCCTGCAGCCGCCGGATTCGAACGACGAGAAGAAGGACGCGCAGGAGCATCGTCCAAACGACGCGTGCGTTCAGGGCTATCGCCAGACGCCTGTTGACGCGTGTGGTTGTACAGGCCCTGGCCATACGCATTGTATGAACCAACGTGCACCGCTCCCGCGCGGCGGCTATGCGAAGTCGAGGGCGGGCGTTGCGCAATGGCACGTTCGGCCGAGGACAATTCACGGGATTCGGCTGCGCCGCGATCGATATCGTCGAACAGGCCCGTATCAAACGACGAGCCGCCGAACGAACGCGACTGAGAAGGTCGCGACGATGAGTCAGTCGAACGAGAGGCCCTGCTCGATCGTTGGGAATCGAGCCCCAGGCGTCGGGCACGGTTCCGGGAGCTTTCCGCTTCAATCGCCGCATATTCGTTAGAGAGCGCGTCATCGCGAGACACGCGGTCTGCCGCAGCGGCACGCGCCTGCGAACGCTCGTCGGCATGAATTTCCTCACGCAAGCCATGGTGACGCCTGCCCGAAGGCATATCAAAACCAGTCGGGCGAATATTCTTGCGAGCTCGCTCAACTTGGTCTTGATATTGCTGCGACAAATAGGCGTCGACGAGATTTGTGGGATTAAGGCCAAGGTAGCGCGCGTACGCGTTGATCATATTGCGCGAATAGCCACGAGGGGGCATATTTGAAAGATCCCCAGCCTCAATAGACTCCAAAATATCAGGACGAATGCGGAGCTTGCGGGCGACGGACATCAAATCCTCGCCCGAGCGCTCGCGCGCTTCACGCAGAATATTGCCGAAATTCGATTCGTTCACTCTTACTCCTAGAATCCATCTTCCGCGGCGTCACGCGCCTCAAAAGCCTTCAAAGATTCAAGTTCCATTTCATCAACAAGCACGTCTCGGGGTTTGCTGCCGTTCGGCGGGCCCACAACGCCCTTCTCTTCTAGCATATCCATGATGCGCCCTGCGCGGGAATACCCAACGCTCAATTTGCGCTGAATGTTCGAAGTAGAGCCGAGGCCGCTCGCCACGACGATGTCTGCGGCGTCCCACAAAAGCGGATCGTCGGCGCTCGAAGAGCCGCCGGAACCGTCGGGCATAGACGAGCCAAGGCTGATCACGTTCGTTTGAAGGATCTCGCTATGGTATTCGGGCTCCCCCTGTGCCTTCAAATGGCTCACGACGGCTTCGATTTCCTCTTCGGAAACAAAACAACCCTGCAAACGCTGAGGTTTCGGCCATTCAGGCTTGCTGAACAGCATATCGCCCAACCCAATGAGGTTTTCAGCGCCGGGAGTATCGAGAATAACGCGAGAATCAATACCCGAAGCAACGTTGAAGGCGATGCGGTTCGTGATGTTCGCCTTGATAAGGCCTGTTACGACATTGGTCGACGGGCGCTGCGTAGCGACGATCATGTGGATGCCCGCCGCACGAGCAAGTTGCGCAATGCGGCTAATGGAGAGTTCGACCTCTTTGCCAACGTTCATCATGAGGTCGGCGAGCT
>NZ_CDRRGL010000030.1:0-17674 GCF_977041755.1 Slackia sp. | reverse complement strand
TGAATCGTGCATGCGGGTTACGATCCGAAGCCCGGCACCCGTAAGGCGCGCTATAACGTAGAAGGCGCGAAGTTGTATCCGCAATGGGCGAGCGAACTGGGATTTCCCTATATCAACAACGGATCGATGGTGCTCGCTTTTACGGAAGACGAGTTCGAGGCGATTCGCGGGTTGCGCGAGCGGGGCGAGCATAATGGCGTCGAGGGCCTGCGCGTAATCGATGCACGAGAACTTCGCGAGCTTGAGCCGAACGTGTCGCCCGAGGCGCTTGGCGCGTTGCTTGTTCCTACGGGCGCGATTTGCGATCCGTATCAGGTGGCGTTCCGCGCTGGCGAAAACGCGGCCCGCAATGGCGTCGAATTTAATTTTTCAAGCAAAGTTGTGGGCATCGAGCCTGTGCAGACTCCGACCGCCGATTCCGCCCAGGCCGTCGTCGCCGGCTCCGCCCAGTCCGCCACCGTCGAGCCCGCCCGAGGCGCGGGCTACATCCTTCACATCGAAGGCGCCCAGGGCGACGTTGCCGAAGCGGTGCACGCCCGCGTCGTGGTGAACGCCGCCGGCGTGCATGCTGACGAAATCCACGACATGGTGTCGCCGCACGCGTTTTCGATAACCCCCCGTCGCGGCGAATACAACCTCATGGATACCGATATGGGCGGCCTGTTCGCGCACACGATGTTCCAGGCTCCCACGAAAGCGGGCAAGGGCGTGCTTGTCTCGCCTACGGTGCACGGCAACATGCTCGTTGGTCCGAATGCCGTTCCCCAAGGTGGCAAAAATGCCACGGCAACTACCGCCGAGGGCTTGGCCGCAATCACGTCCGCCGCGAAAAAGACGTACCCAGCGCTCAACATGCGAGCCCGCATTACCACGTTCGCCGGCGTGCGCGCCACGGGCGATACGGGCGATTTTGAAATTGGCGAGGTGCCGAGTGCGCCAGGCTTTTTCGATATCGCGTGCTTTGAATCGCCGGGCTTGACTTCCGCTCCCGCTGTTGCCGTTGATATGGCTGCGTGCATTGCCGAAAAGCTCAATGCTGCGGAAAACCCCCAGTTCAACCCGATATTGTCGCTGCCTGCGCTGTTTAAGAACATGAATGAAGAAGAGCGTCGCGCAGCCATCTCTGCCAATCCCGACGCGGGCCATATGCTCTGCCGCTGCAACGAGGTGACCGAAGCCGATGTCGCTTCCGCGCTGCACACGAAGCTGCCCGTGCTGTGTCTCGACGCGTTGAAGTGGCGCACGGGCGCGACCATGGGTCGCTGCCACGGCGGCTTCTGCACGCCCGAGCTCGCAAAGGTCGTGGCGCGCGAGGCCGGCATCGCTCCGAGCGAGCTGCCGAAGCGCTTCGCTGGTTCGCGCATAGTTGCGGAAGCGCCCGAAAACTACGTTGAGCTTGTGCGGAGCGAATCGAACCGCGCCGTTGGCGGCGTTGCCGATGCGGCGGCGAAACTCGAGGGCGAAAGCGAATCTTCGGAAGAGGGCCTGTCCTCGAATGTCCAAGACAATCAAGGGAAGGCCGACGGTTTCAAGGTTGAGGAGCCCGCGCCTGCCGTTCCTGATGCCGATGGCTTCAAAGCCGGGGCCCTTTCGGCAAGCTTTGAAGCTGGCGTCGAAACCGGTGCCCTCCAAGCTCTCAAAGCTTCAATCGCCGCATGCTCCTCGCTCGAATACGACGTTGCTGTTATCGGCGGCGGCGCGGCGGGCATCGCCGCGGCTGCTTCGGCCGCGCGAAAAGGCGCGAGTGTGGTGCTCGTCGATCGCGAAAGCCACCAGGGCGGCATTTTGAAGCAATGCATCCACAATGGCTTCGGCTTGCACCGTTTTGGCGAGGAACTCACCGGTCCCGAATACGCTTCGCGCGAGCTCGCGACGCTCGAGGGCCTCAATGTGCACGTCGTTCGCGATGCGAGTGTGCTGCGCGTGAAAAACGGCGGCGAAGGCGCGCGCGACATTTCGGTGGAAATCGTGTCGCCACAAGGCGAGCAAACCATTTCGGCGGGCGCGGCGGTGCTTGCGACGGGCTCGCGCGAACGCGGCGCTGGCGCGCTCGGAACGCCGGGCACGCGCCCGGCGGGCGTGTTCTCGGCCGGGTCGGCGCAGAACTTCATGAACTTGCAGGGCTGTGCTCCCGGCAGCAACGTGGTGATTCTTGGTTCGGGCGACATCGGCCTCATCATGGCGCGCCGTCTCACGTTCGCGGGCGCGCGCGTGGCCGGCGTGTTCGAAATCAACCCCACGCCAAGCGGCCTGCGACGCAATATCGTGCAGTGCCTCGACGACTTCGGCATTCCGCTGCATACGTCTACGACGGTTGTGGGTATTGAAGGCGCCTCGAAGCTTGAAGCTGTCATCGTGAGCAAAGTTGATGGCCATTACGCACCTGTTCCGGGTACCGAGCGTCGCATTCCGTGCGACACGCTGCTGCTTTCCGTGGGGCTTATTCCCGAAAATGCGCTTGCGACCGATGCGGGCGTGGCGCTCGACCCCATGACGGGTGGCGCCATCGTCGACGACAATTTTGAGACAAGCGCGGCAGGCCTGTTCGCCTGCGGAAACGCGCTCCATATTCACGACCTGGTCGATTTCGTGTCCGATGAAGGCGACCATGCAGGAGCATCGGCCGCGCGTCGCGCGCTTCGCCGTTCCGTAACGCCTCACGCTACGCCGCCGGCGGCCACATCACGCGAAGGATCCGCCCCCACGCGTGCAGGCGCAGGCGTGCGCTATATCGTTCCGCAATACGTGCATCCGCAAACGAGTCGCGTCACGCTGCGCTTCCGTACATCGGCATCGTTCGAAAACGCGTCGATCGTCATTGAAAAACGCCTGGCGAATGGCGAGGTCGAGCTTGTGAAGCGTCGTCGTGTGCTCGTGGCGGTTCCCGCTGAGATGCAAAGCGTCGCGCTTGCGGGCGACGCGTTTGCCGGCGCGAAGGAAATCATGGTCCGCATTGAGCCGAAGGAAGCAGAAGAAGCGAACGGCGAAGCGAAATCCGGCGGATTCGATGGTGCGGAAAACGCGCCAGAAGTTAGCGGTGCGGCGAAGGCAGACGGCGCAACCGAATTTGACGTTGCGGCAAAAATCGCGCCCGTAAGCGCGCAAGGGGAGGAGGCGAGTCATGAATAGCAAGGCCAATGGCGGAATTTCCGCAGGTGATGGCAAGAACGTTCAGAACAATCCGCCTCGCTGGCAGGGCGTGCAAAGCAGCCATGCGGGCGTTTCTGTGCAAACGGGCCTGCCTTCCCGATCCTATGAGGAAACGTACACGTGCATCTGCTGTCCTTTGGGGTGCCAGCTTACGGTTATGTTGCAGCAGGGCCCTGCGGGTTTGGACGTGACGGGCGTCGTTGGTTATACCTGCCGCCGTGGCAAAGACTACGCGCGCCAAGAAGCCACGCATCCCGTGCGCATGGTCACGGCGGCGGTGCCTGTCGATGGCCGTTTATGCCCAGTAAGCGCGAAAACGGCCCAGCCCATCGCGAAAAATCGCATGCTCGCGGCGCTCGAGGAAATCCGCGCGCTGCGCGTGCAGCCGCCAGTGCACGAAGGCGACATCTTGCTCGAAAATGTTGCCGGCACGGGTGTTGCCTTGGTGGCTACCAAGACCGTACAATAAGGAGCGAAATCGAAATCATCGGGCGGCAAAACGTCCTCTCTTATGGCGCATCGGCTTTCTTCGGGCCGGTGCGCCAGCTTTTTTTATGCGTGCGAGAACGCGGGCGCTTCATGCATGTTTTTGCATGTTTCAACCGAGTACATGCCCATCATTTTGCATCAATCCTTCCGATTCATAAGCGGTGCTCCCTCGTTTTTGGCAGATTTATGCATAAAACTAAAAAATTCGACTATTTTGTGAATTAGGGTTGCAATTAACGCAAGCCTCGAATATTCTCACTGTCACACTCCAACGTACTGGAGTGGCGGGGAAGCCCGCAATCATCGCCTGTAAGGAACTGACCAAGGAAAGGAGCTGTGCGATGTTCTTCAACTTCACCAATGCTTCTCTCCGACGCCAGAGCCGACGAAACACGCTGCGACGAGCGCGTGTGTTGTCTGCTGTCCTTATAAGGTAATCCCTTATTTTCTGTCGCAATACAATTGGACGCATGACAACACCCGGCCCCTGCCGGGTTTTTTGTTGCCCGCAGTTGCCTCGCCGCAGCGATTTGGCTCCGCTTTCGTGCAACGGAGCATCCAATCGGGGTCGAAACGCAACCCACGCACGGAGAAAACGTTGATTTGAAATTGCCGCCGCCTTGGCGGCGGAATGAGAAAGGCACAACAATGGCTGAGAAAGAAAAAGTTGTACTCGCATACTCCGGCGGTCTGGACACCTCGTGCTGCCTGAAGTGGCTGCAGGTTGAAAAGAACCTCGACGTTATCGCTATTTGCGGCAACGTCGGCCAGGACGAAGCCGACCTCGAGTACATCAAGAACAAGGCGCTCGAGTGCGGTGCAATCGCTTCCGAGGCCATGGATATGCGTGAGGAATACGCTAGCGAGTACCTCACCAAGGCGCTTGCCGCCAACGGCCTCTACGAGAACACCTACCCGCTGCTTTCCGCACTTTCTCGTCCGCTGCTCTCCAAGCACATGGTCGAGGCTGCGCACAAGTACGGCGCGAAGTACATCGCCCATGGCTGCACCGGCAAGGGCAACGACCAGGTTCGCTTCGAAACCGCCATCAAGGCCCTCGACCCGAAGCTTGAGATTCTCGCTCCCGTTCGCGATTGGGAGCTTCACACCCGTGAAGAAGAAATCGACTGGGCTGCTGAGCACGGCGTTCCGGTGAAGGCATCCAAGGCTTCGCCGTACTCCATCGACGACAACGTGTGGGGTCGCGCCATCGAATGCGGCGCGCTCGAGAATCCCTGGAACGAGCCTCCCGCGGACATCTGGACCCTTTCCGTCGACCCCGAGAATGCTCCCAACGAAGCTGAATATGTCGAGATTGGCTTCGAGAAGGGCGTTCCTTGCTCGCTCAATGGTGAAGAGAAGAGCTTCCTGCAAATCGTCATGGACCTCAACGTCCTCGCCGGCAAGCATGGCTGCGGCCGCATCGACATGGTCGAGAATCGTCTCGTTGGCGTGAAATCGCGCGAATGCTACGAGACCCCAGCCGCTGAGGTGCTCATTGCCGCCCACAAGGCGCTTGAGACTCTGTGCCTCGATCGCGAGACGCAGCACTTCAAGCTCAACCTCGAGCATCAGTGGTCCACCACCGTGTATTACGGCCAGTGGTTCAGCCCGCTGAAGAACGCTCTCGACGCATTCTTCGCCGAAACCCAGAAGTTCGTCACCGGCACCGTGAAGGTGAAGCTGTACAAGGGCAGCTGCACCGTGGCTGGCCGCATGAGCGACCACTCGCTCTACGATTACGGTCTGGCGAGCTACACCGCGGCCGACACGTTCGACCACAAGGCCGCGAAGGGCTTCATCGATCTCTCCGCGCTGCCGTTTGCAGTCTGGGCGGAGAAGCAGGGCCACGAAGCGCAGGACCTGTAATTCCACGCTAGAATAGAGCGTTGTTCGAAACGCATTGAAGCTGGTGCGGGCTTTCGGGCCCGCACTTTTATATAAGAGTATTGCGGCGCACGGGCGTCCGTTTGAAACAAGAAAGGCTATTCCATGGGTGCTTTGTGGGGCGGCAGGTTTGAGAAGAGCGTCGGGTCGTTTACCCAGGCGTTCGGCGCATCGTTGCAGGTCGATAAGTCGATGTATTCGCAGGACATCAAGGGTTCCCTCGCGCATGCTCGCATGCTGTGCGAGAAGGGCATCATCTCCAAGGCCGACTTCGACAAAATCGAGGTGGGCTTGGTCGAGATTGAGAACCAAATCGCTCAAGGCCGCTTCCAGTTCGACATCAACGACGAAGACATTCATATGGCCATCGAGAAAACGTTGATTAAAGACGTCGGCGTTGCGGGCGCGCGCCTGCATACGGGCCGCTCCCGTAACGACCAGGTTGCCACTGACACGCGTTTGCATGCGAAAGACCTGCTCAACGAGCTGCTTACCCAGAACTGTGCGCTGCGTAGCGTGATTTATGCCAAGGCCTGCGACAATTTCGACGTTATCATGCCTGGTTACACGCATTTGCAGCATGCCCAGCCCGTGCTGTTCAGCCATCATATGCTCGCGTATTTCTGGATGTTCACGCGCGACTTCACGCGTCTCGTGGCCGCCTTCGACGCCGCCGATGCCAACCCGCTGGGTTCCGCGGCGCTTGCCGGCACCACGTATCCGCTCGATCGCCACATGACAACCGAGCTGCTCGGCTTCGATCATCCCATTCCGAACTCCATGGATGCTGTTTCCGACCGCGACTATCTGCTTGATCTTGAATACGCCTGCAGCGTCTCGATGATGCACTTGTCGCGCCTGTGCGAAGAGATCATTCTGTGGTCCACTACCGAATTCGGTTTCGTCACGCTTTCCGACAGCTTCGCCACGGGTTCGTCGATTATGCCGCAGAAGAAGAATCCCGACTTTGCCGAGCTCACGCGCGGCAAGATGGGCCGCGTGGTGGGCGACTTGGTTGCGCTGCTGGTAACCATGAAGTCGCTGCCGCTTGCCTACAACAAAGACTTGCAGGAGTGCAAGGAAGGCGCCATGGACGCCGCGAAAACCCTGCACGACTGCATGGTGTGCATGGAGGGCATGATCGAAAGCATGGAGCTGCACGTGCCCGAGATGCGCAAGTCGGCCGGCAAGGGCTTCACGGCTGCGACCGACGTGGCCGACTACCTGGCTAAGAAGGGTATGCCGTTCCGTCAGGCGCATGAAGTGGTTGGCGAGCTCGTGCTGTATTGCGAGAAGCACCACAAAGGCCTGGAAGACCTCACGCTTGACGAATTCAAGCAGGCTAACGAGCTGTTCGAGGCCGATATCGTGAGCGCGCTCGACATGAAGACCATCGTTGCCGCCCGTAAGACGTATGGCGGCACGGGCTATGAGGCCGTGAAGGTTCAGATGAAGGAAGCCGAGGCCGCGTTGAGCGCCGATAAGGAAAAAATCGGCTACGATGAAACCGCAACCCCGGTATATAAGCAGTAAGAAGCCATGAAGGCCTGCGGCGCGAATTGTCGCAGGCCTTCTGTCTTGTTGTTTGGCAAATTGCGAGTTGCGCTGTCGCAAGCCACTCGCGTGGGCATTTTGCTCGATAGGAGTTGCCTTTGCTCTTTCCGCAGAGAATGCGAACTTCGTTTTGCCTTGCGTTTGGTGCGAATGTGACGATATTGGGCGAAAGAAATTCTCATTGACGGCGGGCGCGTGTACGGGTACAATTCATTCCTGCGCGTAATCGCGTCGTGTATGTGGGCCGTTAGCTCAGCTGGTAGAGCAGGGGACTTTTAATCCCAAGGCCGCGGGTTCGATTCCCTCACGGCCCACCACCGATTTTTCTAAGACGGGCTCAGCCCGCCTTTTTCTTACTGGGCCATGGTGTAATGGCAGCACAGGGGTTTTTGGTGCCCTTAGTCCGGGTTCGAATCCTGGTGGCCCAGCCATTTTTCAACAACGAAAAGCATATAGGTTCGTAACGGCTATGGCTAAGTGTGTTTTATGCCACCAGGGTTCGAACCGATGAGGTGGAATTCCGTCAAGAAAACTGCCCAGTGGGCAGTTTTTAGGAATTCGCCCGAAGGCTTTAGCCTGAGAGGTCGGGGCGCGCGTAGCGCGGCCAGGAATCCTGGTGGCCCAGCCATTTTTCAACGTTGTTGCGCCGTTCTAACGAACGGCGCTTTTTCGTTCGAGGCGTCCTGACGCTGCGAAGTAATTCGCAAAAGAATTTCCTAATTAATCGGAAAATGTCCTAGACGTATCGAAGAGCTTCCTGTAATATACTCATTCGCGTTATGAACGCCATGCGCCGTTGTGGCTCAGTTGGTAGAGCAGCTCACTCGTAATGAGCAGGTCACCGGTTCGAGTCCGGTCAACGGCTCCATGAATTCTCAAAGGCCCGCTTCTCAGCGGGTCTTTTTGTTTTCTGTCCCTGTATGCGGCGAGAATCCGTTTGGCTTCGATTGCAGATATTGCTCCGCTATGTTTCAAGCCTGTTAAAAACCTCGCATTGAGGTGCGTATTTGGTGCTTTCGCGGTGCCATTCGCAATGTTGGCGCAGCCTTGTCTTGGCGAGCGTTCTAAAATTGTGCATCTAACAACGTGCGCCGGAGCATCCGAAGCGTCGGCGGCGCGTCCTAGATATAGGGGGTATTGTGACTAAGCTTTCTATTGCGCCGAAAGGGTCGAGCGACGCGAGCTACGCCGCCGAACTCGAAGCGTTCGCGCGCCGAATCTCAACCACGCCGCCGGGGGCTTGTCCCGTTGCGGCACAGCTTTCCATGCTCGAGACCGGTGCGGCTCAAACGTGCGGCAAGTGCGTGCCGTGCCGCGATGGCCTGCCCCAGCTCGCCTCGTTGGTGCGCAGCATTCTCGACTGCAAGGCGACGGCCGCCGACCTCGATCGCGCCCGCGTTTTGGCGGAAATGATTCGCGATGCCTCCGACTGCGCCATTGGCTATGAAGCCGCGGTCCAATTCCTGGCGGGCCTTAAAGCCCACGCCGATGAATATGCGAGCCACATCGAAAACCGTGCATGCACCGAAGGCACCGAGCAGAAGGTTCCGTGCGAGGCGCTGTGCCCAGCGCATGTGAACGTGCCGGCCTATATCGCGCTCGTTGCGGCAGGCGATTACGCCGGCGCCGTGAACATGGTGCGCAAAGACAACCCGCTGCCCACCGCGTGCGCGCTCGTGTGCGAGCACCCGTGCGAGCGCCGTTGTCGCCGCGGCCTGCTCGATGCCCCCATCAATATTCGCGGCATCAAGAAATTCGCGGTCGATTCCTGCGCGGCCGACAAGGCCCCTGTGCCCGAGCGTTCGGCCCAAACCAATCGCCGCATTGCGGTAATTGGCGGCGGGCCCAGTGGTTTGACCTGCGCATATTTCCTTTCGCTTATGGGTCACGACGTGGTGATTTTCGAAGCTCGCAAGCACCTCGGAGGCATGCTGCGCTATGGCATTCCCGCGTATCGCTTGCCTCGCGAGCGCCTTGACGAAGACATCAACGCCATTCTTGCCGTGGGCGGTATCGAAGTTCGCCTCGAAACGAAGGTCGACACCCAGGCTATGGCTGAGCTGCAAAACGAATTCGATGCCGTATACGTTGCCATTGGTGCGCAAAAAGGCAAGGGCCTGCGCATCGATGGCGCGAAGGCCGAAGGCGTTATTTCTGCCGTCGATTTGCTCGGTCGCATCGGCGATGGCGATTATCCCGATTTCGCCGGCAAACGCGTGGCCGTCATCGGCGGCGGCAACGTTGCCATGGACTGCGTGCGCACGGCGGTGCGCGCTGGCGCCGACGAGGTGTCGTGCGTCTATCGCCGCCGCGTGGCCGACATGACCGCGCTCGACGCCGAAATTGAAAGCGCCATTGCCGAAGGCGTGGAAATGATCACGCTCGAATCGCCCGATTCCATCGAGACGAACGAAGCGGGCCAGGTCGTGGCGCTCATCACGCAGCCGCAGATGATTTCCGCGGTGAAGGGTGGCCGCCCGTCGGCAAAAGCCGCTGACAAGCCCAAGCGCCGCATCGAGGCCGATGTGATTCTCGTTGCGGTGGGCCAGGGCATCGAATCGCAGCCGTTCGAAGACGCGGGCATGCTTGCCGAATGGGGCGAATTCAAGGCAAACGAATTCCTCGAGGCCCAAGGCGAAAATGGCACGCTCGCTGGCGTGTTCGTCGGCGGCGACTGCCAAACCGGCCCCGCGACCGCCATTAAAGCCATTGGCGCCGGCAAGGTTGCCGCGCGCAACATCGATGAGTACTTGGGTTACCACCACACGCTCGATTGCGGCGTCGATGTTCCTGCGCCCGCGCCCAACGACCGTGCGCCCAAGGGCCGTGTAGAAATTTCCGAACGCCCCGCGCGTGAGCGCAAACACGATTTTGCCTATGTCGAAATGCCTATGAGCCGCGAAGAAGCGGTGCAGGAATGCGGGCGCTGCCTGCGTTGCGACCACTTCGGTTGCGGCGCCCTGGAAGGAGGTCGAATCCAATATGTCTAACGTGAATCTCACGATCGACGGCGTTTCCGTCGAGGTGCCGCAGGGCTCAACTATTTTGGATGCGGCCCGCGCGGCGAACATCCACATTCCCACGCTGTGCTTCCTGAAGAACGTGAGCGACATCGCCTCGTGCCGCATGTGCGTGGTCGAAGTCGAAGGCGTGCAGGGCCTTCTGCCCGCGTGTTCTACGCTTGCCGAGGAAGGTATGCAGGTCACGGCGACTTCCGATGAGCTCGATGCTACGCGTCGCCTCACGCTCGACCTTATTTTGTCGAGCCACGGCTTGAACTCGACGAATTTCTGCTTCAGCTGCAAGAAGAACGGCGCGTGTGAGCTGCAAGACCTCGGTCGCGAGTTCGGCATGGAAGAGCTTTCGTTTGAGGCGCCCGTCAAAAACGCCCCCGTGCTCGACAGCAATCCGTTCCTCTCGTTTAACCCGAACCTGTGCATCGCGTGCCAGCGGTGCGTGGGCGCTTGCAACACGGCGGCAGGCAACCATACGCTGCGTGCCGGAAAGCGTGGCGTTCGCACCACCATCCAGGCGCCGTTTGGCCCCAATTGGAAAGCAACCCAGTGCGAGAGCTGCGGCAACTGCGCCCAGGCGTGCCCCACGGGCGCGCTTACGGAAAAGCGCCGTGGCAATTATCGCGAGTGGGAAGTCTCGCGCGTGCGCACCACGTGCCCGCATTGCGGCGTTGGCTGCCAGCTCGACCTTATTGTGAAGGGTGACGAAATCGTCGACGCGCAGGCCGTGAACGGCCCCTCGAACGCGGGACTTTTGTGCGTGAAGGGCCGCAGCGGAAGTTTTGACTTCGTGAATTCGCCCGATCGCATCACCTCGCCGCTCGTGAGGAATCGCGAGACGGGCGAGTTCGAGCCCGTGAGCTGGGATGATGCGCTCGCTCTTGTTGCCGAGCGCTTTAGCGCGATCAAGGCCGAGCATGGCGGCGAGTCCATCGCCGCGTTCGCGTGCTCGCGTTCCACCAACGAAGACATTTACATGCTCCAGAAGATGGCGAGGTGCGCATTCGATACCCCGAATATCGACAACTGCGCGCGTGTTTGACACGCTCCCACGGTCGCCGGTCTGGCGACAACGCTTGGCTCTGGAGCCATGACTAATTCCATCGAAGACGTGTGCGAGCAAGCGCAGGTCATTTTGCTCGTGGGCAGCAACCCCGAAGAGGCGCATCCCGTTATGGGCATGCGCATTCGTCAGGCGGTTGAGCGCGGCGCGAAGCTTATCGTCGTCGATCCGCGCGACATTGGGCTTGCGAGCAAGGCCGATATCCACCTGAAGTTGCGCCCTGGCACCAACGTTGCGTTCGCCAATGGCATGGCTCATGCCATTATTGCCCAGGGGCTCACCGATAAGGAATTCGTCGAAAATCGCACCGAAGGCTTCGAGGAATTCGCGGCCATGGTGGCCGACTATACGCCTGAAAAGGTGGCGGAGATTTGCGGCATCGACGCGGACGACCTCGTGCAGGCTGCAGCGATGTATGCGAAGGCCGATCGCGCGCCCATCATTTATTGCCTGGGCGTGGCGGAGCATTCCACGGGCACCGAAGGCGTTATGTCCATGTCCAACATGGCCATGGTCTGCGGCAAATTCGGCAAACCCGGTTGCGGCGTCAACCCTCTGCGCGGCCAGAACAACGTTCAGGGCGCGTGCGACATGGGTGCCGGACCGGCCGATTTCACGGGCTATCAGAAGGTTGCCAATGCCGATGCGCTTGCGAAGTTCGAGGCGGCATGGGGCGTGAAAATGAATCGCACGCCGGGGCTTATGGCAACAGAGTGCTTCCCCGCGATGATTGATGGACGTATCAAGGCCCTGTTCCTCTTCGGCGAAGACCCCGTTCGCACCGACCCCGATACGCATCACGTGATCCATGCCCTCGAGTCGCTTGATTTCTTGGTTGTCGAAGAGCTGTTCATGACCGAAACCGCGAAGTATGCCGACGTTATTTTGCCTGGTCGCAGCTATGCGGAAAAGGAAGGAACCTTCACCAATACCGAGCGCCGCGTGCAGCGCGTGCGTAAGGCCGTGAAGGGTCCCGATGGACCGCGTCTCGACACCGAGGTGTTTGCCGAAATCATGCGTCGCATGGGCTATGACCAGCCTTCGCTTTCCGCCTCTCGGATTATGGAGGAAATCGCAAGCCTCACGCCGTCGTACGCCGGCATAAGCCATGCTCGCCTCGATGGTGCCCAGGTTGCAGGTCGCGGTATCCAGTGGCCATGCCCGTCGGAGGACCATTCCGGCACGGCCATCATGCATGTGGAACAGTTCTCTCGCGGCAAAGGCGGCTATTCGCTCGCTCAATATCGTCCGTCGGCGGAGCTTCCCAATGCGGAATACCCGCTTATGCTTATGACCGGTCGCGTGCTCGCTCAGTACAATGCTTGCGCCATGACGGGTCGTACGGAAGGCCTCAATGAAATTGCGGGAGAATCGTTCATCGAGCTGAACTCGGTCGACGCTGAACAGCTCGGCGTAGCCGATGGCGATCGCGTGCGCGTGTCGAGCCGCCGTGGTGAAATCGAAACTACGGCGCGCGTGTCGAGCAAGACAAATCCCGGTCAAACATGGATGCCGTTCCATTTCCAAGACGGCAATTCCAACTGGCTCACGAATGCCGCGCTTGACCCCACCGCGAAGGTGCCTGAATACAAGGTCTGTGCCGTGAAGGTCGAGGCGATTTAGCGAATCGCGAGCTCTTCGCCGCACGAGACGTCGGCGGCCTCCGGTATGCACAAACCGCGCTCTGAGGCCTGGCCCCTTCGGGCCAGCCACAGGGCGCGGTTTTTTTGTTGCAACGTGCCTTTGGATGCACGGATGCGCCTCGCATCGCTGCAGCTAACATGCGCCAGCCGCAGCGATGCGTCCTAGTCGTTGCGCGTCGCATTTCGGCCCGATATTCCTGCTTATCACGCGCTTTTAATGAGGGCTTCACTTTCGAATCGACTTTATTCGGCTATAGTAGGGGGGTTACTAAAAACCGTTTAAGAAGAAACGCAGAGCCTATGGATTTCAACGCAATATTCGCTGTTGCGGTGTTCCTTATCGTCATCGCGCTCGTGATGTCGGAAAAGGTGCATCGTTCGCTCGTCGCCATTGGCGGCGCGGCCGTGCTGCTTCTCGCGCACGTTATGACGCTCGACCAAGCTGTGGCGCATGTTGACTTCAACACTATTGGCGTGTTGTTCGGCATGATGCTGTTCGTGGCTGTCGTGAAGCAGTCGGGCATGTTTGGCTACCTGGCCATTAAAACCGCCCACATCGCCAAGGGCGACCCGTGGCACATCATGATTATGTATGTGCTGCTCACCGCCGTGCTTTCGGCATTCCTCGACAACGTCACCACGGTGCTGCTCATCGGCCCCATGACGCTTACCATTTGCAAGCTGCTCAAGGTAAACCCGATTCCGTTCTTCATGGTTGAAATCATGGCGTCGAACATCGGCGGCACTGCAACCCTCATCGGCGATCCGCCGAACATCATGATCGGTTCCGCCGCTGGCTACACGTTCCTCGACTTCATCATCGTCGACGCGCCTATCGTGTGCGTGATTTTGGCCGTCGTGCTCGTGGTGTTTTACTTCCTGTATGGCCGTGGCCTGCATGTTCCCGACGAAGACCGCAACCGCGTGCTCGAGCTCGACCCGAAAGAGCAAATCGAAGACATGCGCCTGCTGAAGATTTCGGTCGTTATGCTTGTGTGCGTGGTTATTGGCTTCATGTGCCATGGCGCGCTCGGTATCGAGTCGTCGGTTGTCGCCCTTACCGCCGCTGCCGTCATCATGCTCATTTCCCGCGTCGATGTTCCGCAGGCGTTGCTGCATGTCGAGTGGACTACGCTCACGTTCTTCTGTGGTTTGTTCATCATCGTTGGCGGCATGGTCGAGACCGGCACTATCGACATGCTCGCGAATGCACTTATGGACTTCACGGGCGACGACGTACTGTTCACCATGATCATATTGCTCGTGGCGTCGGCCGTTATCTCTTCGGTGCTCGACAACATTCCGTTCGTGGCAACCATGATTCCTATCCTGCTTGCCATGGAAGGCGCGGGCATGGATGTAACGCCTCTGTGGTGGGCAACGTCGCTCGGCGCATGCCTCGGCGGCAACGGTACGCTCATCGGCGCGTCGTGCAACGTCGTTATCTCCGACATCGCTGCGAAGAATGGCAACCCCATCAGCTTCGTGAAGTACATGAAAATCGGTTTCCCGCTCATGCTGCTCACGGTGCTCATTGCGGGTATTTACCTTTACATTGTGTTCCAGCCGGTATAAGAGCTGCGCGTGTAACGACGCCGCAAACTCGCTCGTTTTGCCGCAAGGGGCTCGCATATGCGAGCCCCTTTTTTCATGCGAGTTCCCCTTATGGAAACATGCGAACGTATGAAAAAGAACCTGTGAAAACATTCTCAAGGAAAGCCTGCAGCAATATGCAGGTGCTAGGGTAGGAACGCTTTTACGGAAAGGCCCTACCTTCATGTTCGATATCTTGCTTTCGGCCAGCGCATATGCGCTCATCATCGTTGTCGGCGCCGTATGTTCGCACACCGGCTTCATTAAATCGGAAACCAAGAACGTGTTTTCGCGCTTGCTCTTCAATATCACGCTGCCGTGCACGGTGGTGTATTCGTTTGTGGGCTTCCAGTTTGATGCGAGCTTGCTGCTCGTTTCGGCGGTGTCGTTTGTCGCGACGGTCGTTGGTTTCGGCGGCGCCATGCTGTCCACGCGTCGCCGCAAGCCCGAGGATCGCATGATCCCCACGCTTATGGGTTTTGGCTATAACATCGGTTGTTTTGCCTTGCCGTTCATCTCGTCGGTCGTAGGGCCGACGGGTGTCGTGATTGCCTGCATGTTCGACCTTGGCAATACGATTCTTGTGTCGGGCGGTGCGTATGCGATCGTGCGCACATTCATTCTGAAGAAGCGAACGGGCGGCGTGATTGGCTCCCTCATTCGCACCACGCTGAAATCGCCCGCGCTCAACTGCTGCCTTGTGCTTATCGCTCTGTCGCTCGTGGGAATTTCGGTTCCCGAACAGCTCGGCACGCTTATTCATCCCATGGCGCAAGCCAACAGCTTTTTGGCCATGTTCATGATTGGCCTCGTGTTCGAGTGGCGCATCGACAAGCGCCACCTTATTGAGGTATGCAAGGTGCTTGGGTGGCGCCTTGTGGTTGCGCTGGTGTTTTGCGCGCTCGTGTACTTTGTGGTGCCCATGCCGACCGACCTGCGCAATGTCACGATTCTGTGCCTGCTTGCGCCTATTATGTCGGTTGGTCTCGTGTATATCATCTGGGTCAACGGTGATACGCAAACGGCCGGTTTTGCCATTTCGCTTTCGGTGGTGGTCGCGCTCGTGCTTATGACCGCGGCCAGCGTGCTGCTCATGTAAGGCAAAGGGCGCGGAAAACTAATCTATGGAATTGATCTTTCCGCCTTGCGAACGGAATGAACTAAGAAAACACCCTACGCTTGGTTCGTAGCCTTCTTCAAATACTCGTCGGCCTCTTCGACGGAAAGCCCCAGCGCGGCGGCGTACTCTTCCTGCACCTGTTTTCGTGCTGCATCGAGAAGACGAATATAGAGCGTCGAGGGCTTGTGTCCCGTTGCCTCTTGCTCGGCAATGCGATGCTCCATGGTGCGAGCCACACGCATGCTTGTGATGCAGTCGTGTTGGGCAAGCTCTTCACGGAAGTGCTGGTCGGTGGTATGCATGTTCTTGTCGACATACATTTCCGGTTCGATTTCAGAAAGCTGCTGCGCAAGGTTGATGGCATCGGCGCGATCGATGACGGGGCGAATGAGCTCTTCGGCTTTGTCGGCAGGGACGAACGCCTGCCCGCCGCGCGCGCTTTCCGATTTCAGTACGAAATAGAGACGCGGCGGCACGTCGCCGCCCTTCGAGTTCATCGATTCCAATACGTAGTCGGTCTGCTCAATGGTACACACGCCGAAGCTCTTATAGATCACCTTATCGCCGCATTTGAACATACTTCACCTCAAGGAGCTTAAAATATAGGTTTGAACTGGGAAAACTAACTCCCATCATACTCCCTTTGCGAAGGTTGTGCCAAATAATCTCCATGTATCGTCACAATTGATGAATGCATTGCCGCAGGTCAGCGAGATGCAATGGCGGCAAGTGGCGGAGCGGGGTGCAACGAAGCCAAGTATTCAAGGGTGAGGTGCGCGGCGGTTGCGGGAAAAGCAAAAGGCCAGCTCACGTGTCCGAACTGGCCTTTTGCTGTGATCTGTTGCGGGATGCGCTCAGCGAAACTGCAAGCGCGCGCCATGCGGCAGAAGCGGCAGCAAAGCTCTCTGCTGCTTCCCTGGGCGCTCGCGGCCCATCTCGCTAAATAGCGGCGCAGATGAGGTCGCCCATCTCGGTGCAGGTGAGCTTCTTCTCGCCGGCTTTGGCGATGTCGCCCGTGCGGTGGCCCGCTTCAAGCACGCTTGCCACGGCGTTTTCGATGGCGTCGGCTTCCTCGGCCAAATCGAAGCTGTAACGAAGCATCATCGCGGCAGACAGAATGGTCGCGATGGGGTTCGCGATATTCTGGCCGGCAATGTCGGGTGCGCTGCCGTGAATGGGCTCGTACATGCCAAGCTTCGTATCGGAAAGCGAGGCGGAAGGCAGCATGCCTACGGAGCCGGTGATGCAGGAAGCCTCGTCGGACAAGATGTCGCCGAACAGGTTACCGGTCAAAATAACGTCGAACTGGCTGGGGTTGAGCACCAGCTGCATGGCGCCGTTGTCAACGTAGAGGTAATCGGTTTCGACGTCGGGGTATTCGGTGGCGATGCGCTGCACGGTTTCGCGCCACACGCGGCTCGTCTCAAGAACGTTCGCCTTGTCGATGCTCGTCACCTTGCCGCGACGCTTGCGGGCCATATCGAAGGCGACGCGAGCGATGCGCTCGACTTCGGGCGTGGAGTAGTTCATGTCGTCATGTCCCGCGCCGGCCTCGTCGCGCCACTTCTTGCCGAAGTACACGTCGCCCACGAGCTCGCGGCACACAACCAGGTCAAGGCCATCGCCCAGTCGCTCAGGTTTCAGCGGGCATGCGTCGGCCAGAGGGGCCCACAGCTTGGCGGGGCGCAGGTTCGCGAATAGGTTCAGCTCTTTGCGAATGCCCAGAAGGCCGCGCTCGGGGCGATTGGTGGAAGGCTCAATGTGGTCCCATTTCGGGCCGCCAACAGCGCCCAACAGCACCGAATCGGATGCTTTGCACGCGTCGATGGTTTCCTGCGGCAGGGGCACGCCGAACTCGTCGATGGCAGCGCCGCCAATAAGACGCTCGTCATAGTTGAAGGTGTGGTCGAACTTCTCGCCAACCTTGTCGAGGGCCTTCAACGCCTCATCGACGATTTCGGGGCCAATTCCGTCGCCCTTCAAAACGCAAATATTGAAATCCATAATTCTCCAATCACCAGGTCAAACGCTCCCTTCAGCAAAGGCAAGCGCCCAATCAAAAAACCGTGCGTCCAAATCTCAGCCGATAACTCGTAAGGCTAGTTTAGAGATGTGCGCGCGCGAGCGGGAGCGAGGCATTTCGTGCGAGTAGGACTGTTTG
>NZ_CDRRGL010000029.1:0-17729 GCF_977041755.1 Slackia sp. | reverse complement strand
ACCTGTCCGCAAAGCGCTGTTTGAACTCGGCAGAGTAATCCTTGCTCAGCAAATCAAACCCCCTAACGCAGAAGACCCCTATAGGAGAAGCAGAACATTGTCTGTCCAACTATAGGGGTTCACTGTAATTTGGGGCGCAGTTCAGAAATCATACCGGCTCCTTTTGTTAGGGGGATTGGGAATCGCATTCGGTTCTGTTACCGTCATTGCTGCGCTCTGGCTACGGTCTTGCGTGCTGGCTTGCGTATGCGGGATGGGCAAGAACGCAGAAATGCGTGCTTGATTGAAATTACCTATCTTATCGGTAGGGAAATGTGGGGGAATTCATTCGCAATCGGGTGGGTTCCCTTTTTCTTTGGGCTATACTTGCCTGCGGAATTTGAGTTGCGGAAAGGAATGTTCCATGGCGAAAAAGGCGCTTATCGCGGTTTCGGGTGGCATCGCGGTGTACAAAGTGTGCCAGGTTGTAAGCGATTTGGGCAAGCGCGGCGTTGACGTGCAGGTTATCATGACCGAGAATGCGACGAAATTCGTGACGCCGCTCACGTTCGAGGCGCTTTCCAAGAATATGGTGTTCACCGATACGTTCGATTACAGCTACGATGCGTCCATCAAGCACATCACGCTTGCGCAGGAGGCCGACGTCATGTGCGTGGCGCCTGCGACGGCGAACATCATCGCGAAGCTTGCCAACGGCATCGCCGACGATATGGTGTCCTCCACGTTTTTGGCAACGACGTGTCCGGTTATCGTATGCCCGGCGATGAACACGCATATGTATGAAAACGCCGCAACCCAGGTGAACCTTGCGACGCTTGCCGCGCGCGGCATTGAGCTGGTTGGCCCTGGTATTGGCAAACTTGCGTGCGGCGATGTGGCTAAGGGCACGCTCTCGCCAGTCGACGAGATTGTTGAGGCTATTTGCAAGAAGCTGGGCGTGTAAAGGCCGCGTCGGCTTTTGGGCTGCGATTTTGTGCAATCGAGCACGGCTTCCATCTTCCATATCGTGGCGCGAATATGCGCAACCGGTCAAATCGACGTCAAAGCGGTAACGCTTGGCGTCGATTCGTTTTGCGGGACGTACTATGGCTGCACCAAGAAGAATTGCTAGGTCGCCCGAAGGGTTCGGGCGCGAGTCTGAAGGAGGCCCGCATATGGAAACGTATGAAGACATTAAACTCATTGCCTGTGACATGGACGGCACGTTGCTTGACGAGCGCTCGCAGCTTCCCCCTGAAACATTCGACCTTGTTCGTGCGCTCGATGCCGCGGGCATCCGCTTTGTCGCGGCGTCGGGCCGTCGTTACGATACGTTGCGCGCGTTTTTCGAGCCCGTGGCCGATCGTATGGATTTCGTTGCGAGCAATGGCGCGCAGGTATTCGTGCGCGGAAAGCTCGTCGATCGCGAAGTGTTCTCTCACGCTGCACTGCGCCGCTTGTATGCGCTTGTGGAAGAGTTCGACAACCTTCACATGGTGGTGTATGACCGCACGAACAGCTATTTGCTCGACGACCCCGCATGCTTCGATGCAGAATTCGACAAAGATTTGCCCAACCCGGTGGTGCTGCGCGATTTGCCGTCGCCTGACACGTCGATTGTGAAAGTCTCGATTTCATGCGACAGCGCTCAAATGGACATGGCGTATATCCTGTCGCGCGAGCTCGAGGCCGATTTCGTGTTCGCCCCTTCGGGAGCGAAATGGATTGACGTGATGCAGCGCGGCGTGAACAAGGCGACCGGCATTAATCAAGTGCTTGCTGCCCACGGCGTTGCGGCTGAAAACGTGATGGCGTTCGGCGATTCTATGAACGATTACGAGATCTTGCGCATGGTGGGCCACAGCTGCGCTATGGGGAATGGCCGCTGGGCGGTGAAGCAGATTTCAAAGCGCATTATTGGCAAGAATACCGAGCAGGCGGTGCAGGCTGAGTTGCGTGCTGTAGTTGAATCGCGCGCGATAGGGCATCTTGCTTTCGATACCGAATAATTCGAACAGATATTCGAAAAGACATTCGCATATCACGTGACTTTGAGCGATAATAAGCGCCAGAAAACGATTCGTTGAAAGGCGTGCGACGTGAATGAAATCAAGTGCCCCCATTGCGGCGAGGTGTTCCAGGTAGACGAGCGTGGGTTTGCCGACATCGTGCGTCAGGTTCGCACGCAGGAGTTCGATAAGGAAATCGCCCAGCGCGAAGGCATGCTGAAGCAGCAAAACGAGCAAGCTGTGGCGCTTGCCGTGTCGAAGGTGAAAAGCGAGGCGCAAAACGCCCAGGCCACAAGCGAGGCGCGTATCGCGGAGCTTGAAGCGAAGCTTGCGGCGGCGCTTGAGCAGAGCGAACAGGCGGCGAAGGCGTCCGAGAAAGAAATGCAGCAGGTGCAGCAGGCGGAGCGCCAAAAGGCCGATGCCGATATAAAAACGGCGCTTGCCGAAAAACAGGCGGAAATTGCCAAGCTTCAGGCCGAAGTCGAGAAGCTTTCGGCCGACCAGGAATCGCAAAAGCGCGCCACGCAGGCCGAACATGAAAAGTCGCTTATCGATGCCACCGCGAAACGCGATGCCGAAATCGCAGCGCTCAAAACCCAGATCGCTTCGCAAGAAGTCGCGTTCAAGCAACAAATCGAATCGCAGTCGAAGGAATACTCGCAGAAGTTGGCGTTGGAGAAGATCGAGGCGTCGCGACGTGCCGCCGAGGAATCGGCGAAGCTGCAGCAGACCATCGCAACCCAGAGGCAGCAAATCGAATCGCAATCGCAGCAGTTCGCCGCCGAGAAAGATCTTGCTGTGTCGCAGGCGCGCGTTCAGGCTGAGCGCGAGCGTGACGAAGCGAAGGCGACTGTTGAACTCGAGCGCGCTAAGGCGGCTCAGGCTCAGGCGGCGTTGCGCGAGCAAATGACGCATGAGCTTGCTCAGAAAGATGAACTCATCAAGTATAAAGACGACGAAATTGCCCGCGTGAAAGAAATGAAGGCACGCCTTTCGACGAAAATGGTGGGCGAGTCGCTCGAACAGCACTGCGAAATCGAGTTCAACAAAATTCGAGCTACGGCGTTCCCGCATGCATACTTTGAAAAAGATAACGACATTGTCGAAGGCACGAAGGGCGACTTCGTATTCCGCGAGTGCGACCCCGAGACCGGCGAAGAAATCGTTTCCATCATGTTCGAGATGAAGAACGAGAACGACGAAACGAAAACCAAGCATAAAAACGAAGACTTCTTTAAGAAGCTCGACTCCGACCGAACGAAGAAAGGTTGCGAATACGCGGTATTGTGCACCATGCTCGAGCCCGACAACGAGCTTTATAACGAAGGCATTGTCGACATGGGGTATCGCTACCCGAAGATGTATGTCATTCGCCCGCAGTTCTTCATTCCGATTATTTCCATTCTGCGCAATGCCGCGCTTTCGGCACTGCAATACAAAACGCAGCTTGCCGAGGTGCGCAACCAGAATATCGATATCACGAACTTCGAAAACTCGATGGAAGAGTTCAAAACGAAGTTCTCGAAGAACTATGACCTGGCAAGCCGCAAGTTCCAAACGGCGATTGAGGAAATCGACAAGACCATCGACCATTTGCAGAAAACAAAAGATGCTTTGCTCGGCAGCGAGCGTAATTTGCGCCTGGCCAACGATAAGGCGCAAGACCTCACCATCAAGAAGCTCACGCGAAAAAACCCTACTATGCAAGCGAAGTTCGCTGAACTTGCCGAACAGCGTGCTGCTGGCGCCATGGTCGGCGATGGAAGCGATTCGGCCGAGGTTCTTGAAAGCGATATTGATGCGAAGGGTGACGAATAGCCATGCCTCGTGAGAATCTTACGCAGAAACGTAAGCGTGCTGCCGAAATCGAACGGCGCATGTTCGAGCATTACGGCGAAGGCGCATGCTCGCTCGATCATGTCGACCCGTTTACGCTTACCGTGGCGGTTATTCTGTCGGCTCAGTGCACCGATGCAGCCGTGAATAAGGTGACCCCCGAATTATTTGCGCGATTCGGCACTCCAGAGGCCATGACGGCGGCGAGCATTGAAGACATAGAGGCGATTATTCATCCGCTTGGGTTTTTCCGCAGCAAAGCGAAGAACTTGAAGGCGTGCGCGCAAACGGTGCTTGCCGAATTTGGTGGCGAAGTGCCGCGTACTATGGCCGATTTGCAGAAGCTTCCTGGAGTGGGGCGCAAAACGGCAAATGTGGTTATGTGCCAGGCCTTTCGTGACCCTCAGGGCATCGCCGTCGATACGCATGTATTCCGCATCGCCCATCAGCTGGGGTTTGCGACGCGCAACGACGATACGCCCGAAAAGGTTGAGACGAAGCTCATGAAAATCTACCCTCAGCCCGATTGGTTGTACATCAATCATCAGTGGGTCCATTTTGGTCGCGAGTTCTGTGTGGCCCGTCGCCCGAAATGCCAGGAGTGCTTCTTGGCTGATATATGCCCTAGCTCGGGGAAATAGCATGGGCGGTTGCATTGGTGCCGGCGCCTCTGCGGACGAAATCGAGCGCGCTTATTTCGCCAGGTAATCTTGCAGTGCGTTCCAGTTTTCCGCTGCGACCCGTAAACCTTGTTCATAAAGCGCGAACAGTTTGTCGGCATCACGTTCCATGCTGGAAACCGTTACCGGTTCGCTCGGTTGAATCATGAAAATTTTGCCTTCGTCATGCAGGCGTTTGATCCATCGATAGCAGCGGTTGTATTCGAAGTGGCGATATTCGACGCGATCGACGAAACGGGGGTAGTCGGAATACATGCGCTTGATCAAGGGCATGGTTTTGTTCGGGCCCTTCACGAATGTCGAGTCTTGCGTGAGCACCACGATGTGTTTGTCGGTATTGCCCATGAGCATGGAATGCAGCAGCGGTATGCTGTCGCACGGGCCGCCGTCGAGCAGCTTTTTGCCGTCGAGCTCAACGATATGCGACACCAAAGGCATGCTTGCCGACGCGCGTAGGTATTCGATATCGCGCTCGTCATCGGCGGTCTCCATTACATGGTAATCGGCTTCACCGGTTTCAAGATCGCTTGCGACGGTCGTGAGCTCCATGGGGGATTCGCGAAACGCCTTGAAGTTAAAGGGTTCGAGCGTTTCGGGAATCTCGTGGAACACAAAATCGCGACCGAGGGCATCGCCCGTTCGTACAAAATTCTTCATGGAAAGATAGCGCGGGTCGTCGCAGTATTTCGTGTTCAAAAAGCAGGTGCGTCCGAGCTCGCCGGCAACGTAGTTGTAGCCATTCAGTGCGCCCGCGCTCGTGCCGATTACATGCTCACACCAAAGGTTTTGGTCCATGAAGAAGTCGAGCACGCCCGCGGTGAACTGTCCGCGCATTGCGCCGCCCTCCAAAATGAGGTTCACGTTAACAGTTTGGGCGCCTTCGTAGGCCGGGGCCCGATCGGAGGTATCGTAGACGTATGATGATTGCATTGTTGCTCCTTCAGTCGAGCTTCCCGCACGCATGGGTAGGCTGTTTTGTTTCCATGGTGAACAATTCGGACCCATGGGTCAAGCGTTGCTTCGTTGACGTTGGGGCAACGTTGCAGAGATTTACTTGCTTTTCATATTCTATATGTTATCTTATCGGTGGCAATTAAGAGGTCGCGAATGAAAGGCGACAGACGAAGGAGGGCGTTATGGCTCAGGTCATTACTTCTCAAGAATTCGATGCCAAGGTGCTGCAGGCGAGCGGCCCCGTGCTCGTTGACTTTTTCGCAACGTGGTGCGGCCCTTGCAAGATGCTCGCTCCTGTGCTCGATGAAGTGGCGAGCGAAGTTGCCGGCAAGGCCGCGGTGTACAAGGTCGATATCGATCAATCGCTCGATATCGCCCAGCGTTACGGCATTATGAGCGTTCCCACGCTTATGGTGTTTGAGGGCGGTCAGGTGAAGCGCACTGCAATGGGCGCGCAACCGAAAGCGAACGTGCTCGCGTTGCTCGATTAGTTATTGAGGGATCCCGGCTCGCATCGAGTTGGACCTTTTGAGAAAATGGCGTCTTGGCGGGCGCTTTAGAGCGAACGAACGGCTAAGGCGGCAATGCATCAATGCTTGCCGCCTTTTTCTTTAAGGAAAGGGGTCGTGCCATGATTGATGAACGAACTGAGCTCGATGTTGCCGTAGTAGGAAGCGGGCCTGCCGGCATGACCGCAGCGCTCTATGCGGCTCGCGCTGGATTGACGGTGGCAGTTTTCGAGCGAATGGGGCCAGGCGGGCAAATGACCCAAACGGAGCGACTCGACAATTATCCGGGTTTTGCCGAGGGCGTCGATGCGTTCGAGCTTTCGTTTGCAATGGCGTCGCAAGCCGAAAGATTTGGCGCTGAGCGCGTTTCCGATGAAGTGGTCGATCTTAATGTTGACGCTGTAAAGAAATTACTGACCTGCGCATCTGGTGCTCAGTATTCCGCTCGGGCAGTTATCGTTGCGACAGGAGCCGAGCCTCGAGAGCTCGGTGTTTCGGGGGAAGTTGAGCTGCGTGGCAGAGGCGTTTCGTATTGCGCAACATGCGACGGCGGGTTTTTCCGCGGCAAGGTCGCGGTGGTAGTCGGCGGCGGCAACACAGCTGTGGGCGATGCTCTGTATTTATCGCGTATTTGCGAGAAGGTGTATGTGGTGCACAGGCGCGATTCGTTCCGTGCCGACGCCCTTTACCTCAATGCGCTTTCCGAACTGCCGAACGTAGAGCTTGTGTTGAATTCGACTGTTGAAGCGATTCGATCAACGACCGATGGGGAAGTGCCCATGCCGCATGTGGAATCGATTCTCGTTCGCGATAGGAATACGGGCGATGAGCGCATCGTGAATACCGATGCAGTATTTATTGCTGTGGGTACGACTCCGCGATCGAACGTGCTCAAGGCTGCCGGCGTCGCCCTTAACGAAGCGGGGTATGCGATTGCGGGCGAGAGCGGAGCGACCAATGTGCCAGGCGTGTTCGTTGCGGGCGATGTGCGCGAAAAACCGCTGCGCCAAGTGATAACTGCCGCTTCCGACGGGGCAAATGCAGCTACGGCCGCGTTCGAATACTTGAACATCGATTAGTTTGACCATTGCCGTCATCTTTTGACATGCTGAACTCCGATTCGCCCAGACCCTGTCGAAGTCGTCGCGCGGACTTCTTCGAATCGTCTCTTGAGGAAGCGCGGATCGACCGGTTGCAGATTGGCTGGCCGACCTTTGGCGAACGCCGTTCTATCAAGGGGCGCGTTGGGAATTGCGGGCGGGTTTTCTCGTGGACCCATGCGTTCTCCATAGAATTGAATTATTGTTTCAATGGTATTCGCATTGGTGCGCAAAGAAAAATGCGATTGAGTATTTGCCATCTGATGCCTACGCGGTCGCCAGTCGGCGGCCGCTTCCTTGTTCGTCCGCATGGATTATTCGTCCTTATGCGGGGCGCTATCATTATTTGCTTGTGTTGCTTAGCGATGTCGGTACTATCGCATGTGCTGCTTAAACGGTAACAATTCACCGCAACGCATCAATGAAGGGAGATGTGTTTCATGAAAAACGTCATCGACGTTACGAGCAAGGGCGCAATGTCGCGTCGCGGTTTCATCGGGTTTGCTTCGGTTGCCGCGCTTTCGGTGGTCGCGCTTTCGGGCTGCTCTTCGAAGGAGAGCGCCGCGCCTGAAGCTACTTTGATGAAAATCGGCACCATGCAGACCGAGGACTCGCTGCCTTTCTGGGTTGCCGAGCAAAAGGGTTTCTATGGCGATCACGACGTCGAGGTCGAAATCGTTACGTTCCAAAGCGCACAGGAGCTTTCCACGGCATTCGCTGCGGGTGAAATCGACGGTGCGATGACCGATATCATGGTTTCCGCGTCGCTCGTGGCGAGCGGCATTGGTTTGAACCTCGCATGGGTTACGCTTGGCGCCACGCCCGAACAGGGTCGTTTCGGCATTCAAACGTCGCCTGAGTCGGGCATCAAGAGTCTCGCCGATTTGAAGGGCAAAGGCATTGGCGTTGGCTCGAATACCGTGCCCGAATATGTGATGGACAAGCTTATGGAGGCCGCTGGCGCTTCGGAAGGCGAAATCGTCAACGAAGAGATCAAGAAGCTTCCAGTTCGCTACGAATCTATGACGAACAATCAGGTCGCGGCGGCCGCGTTGCCGGGCAGCCTGCTTGCGCTGGGCGAGGCGACGGGCATGATCACGCTTGCCGACGACACGCAAGGTGTGGGCAACGTGAGCCAGTCGGTTCTCGCCGTGCGCTCTTCGTGGCTCGAGGGCGGCAAAGCTGCGCTCGAGAGCGTGCGCCTCGCATGGAACGATGCCGTGGCCGCGATTGAGGCCGATCCCGAGGGATTCCGCGATTTGCTCGTGGAAAAAGCGAATCTGCCCGGTGTTGTGGCTGACACGTATCCCATTTCTTCTTACCCCGAAGCCGAGCTTCCCACAAAAGACATGGTCGACCCTGTTCTCGATTGGATGAAGGGCAAGGAATACCTTCAGGCCGACGTTGCCTACGATTCCGAGACGGGCGACCTGAAGACGAAATAGGCGGAATTCCGCCTTCAAGATTTTTTTCAAAAAAGTTCTTGCCCGAATCTCTTCGTTTGTGTAGACTATCCAAGCTGCCTTGAGAGAGGCGAAGTTTGAAAATACGGGGTGTTAGCTCAGTTGGTTAGAGCGCCGGCCTGTCACGTCGGAGGTCGCGAGTTCGAGTCTCGTACATCCCGCCATCCTTTTCAAACTCACGTGTGTAGCACGGGGTGTTAGCTCAGTTGGTTAGAGCGCCGGCCTGTCACGTCGGAGGTCGCGAGTTCGAGTCTCGTACATCCCGCCATCCTTTTTCAAGCACACACCATTCGGGGTGTTAGCTCAGTTGGTTAGAGCGCCGGCCTGTCACGTCGGAGGTCGCGAGTTCGAGTCTCGTACATCCCGCCATCCAAAATCTGAAGCCTGTTCGAAAGAGCAGGCTTTTTATTTTCCGAAGCGTTGTGGAGTCCTCGTTAGCGCGGTGGGGTGCGTAAAGTGCGCTATGTCGCATTCGCGGCGGTATGAACTCAATCTCGCCGCCGTAGGCGCATTTGATTGCGCGGCGACTCATACATGGCTGTGCAGCGGTGTGTTCCCGACTGTCACCTGGTGACGCATTTGCGATGCCGACACTTCTTCACGTCGCCGCCTCGGCTCGCTTGTTTTTGGACGCCTGGCATATATGGCCGTGCCTCGGCCTCATTTTGATTGCCTGGCGTGCATGGTTCGACCTAGCCGCATTTTGGATATCTGACATACATGCCCGCGCCTTAGCGGCATTTGGGTGTCTGACGTTCGTTGGCTGCTTTGACGCTGGTTGCCGTGCATTCCGATTGCGCTGTTTCTGCGCCCTGGTGTCAGAAAATGCCACAAGGGGGCCCGATTGCAGCCCGATATTCGTTGCGAAAGGAGCAATCGGGTGTTCGCGATGGGTCGCATCATGACAAAAGCGCAGGTCATAGCTGCGTCGTGGCTCAGGGATTCGACTTTATCCGTAGATGGCGAGGCCCCCTTCTCGCATTTTCTGCCAGCAAGGCCGTCATCTTCTGCAATCGGGCCCCATTGCGTCATTTTCCGACAAGTTCACATGTCACTCGATCCGCATGACCTTCGACCCACATGACGCTCGAGCCGTGCGACCTTCGATTCACGCGTCTCTCGGCCCATATGGCTTTCTTGCCACATGTCGCTCGGAGTGAATGCCGCTTGAGCGCTTAACGCGCGTTTTTGGATAGGTGACTTTGGTCGAGCGTTTTTGCCAAGTGGGTTCCCAGCGGCATTCCTCGCTTTGCTGTACTCTCATAGCCTTGTGCCTTCACGGCTGATTCTCCGTACCTTCGTGGGCCTTTGCGGCTCTGCCGCCGCACGCCGTCACGGGCTCAACTGTTGAATGCAGCCACGGCCTCAATCGACGCGCGCCGCAATGCTTGCAATCGCTGTATGCCGTTCGGGGCTTCGGCGCGGCGTGTGTCATGGAAAACGGCCTCACCGCGTGCCGTAGAATCGTACTATGGCGATCATGGCGCATCGGGCTTTTCGTAGCGATTGTGGCGGAGCAGTCGTATTGCCCAAATCATATCGTAGCGATTGTGACGGAATGGTTGTGTCATAGGAATCGTGCATAGCGACGGTGCTATAGCGGGTTGTCGTGATAATTGCGCAGTGACCATATCGTAGCGATTGTGCCGTGGTGACCGTGGCAAAGTGATCGCCTTGAAAAATTATGAATCATTTTCAGCGACTGACTTCATTTAGGTAACAGCGCTTGAAATTCCTTTTAAGTTCGATATTGTTTAGAAGCTAAATATTTAGAAACTAAACGATTCGAGTTTCGAAAGGGGTTGATATGAGCGAATCTCTGGAAGCGTTGCTCAACGAAATGTTTGAAACGATGCAGCGCATGCGCCAACGCCGCTCGACGCCGCCGCTGCCGCCGGGCATCACGCGCGGCGAGATCAATGCGCTCATGATGCTTTCCATGATGGAGGCGCGCGGCGAGGTCGTGCGCCCCGGTATGCTCGCCGCGTGCTCCCATGCGACGCCGGGCGCGGTTTCGCAAACGCTGAAGTCGCTTGAGGAGAAGGGCCTTATCGTGCGCAGGCGTGGCGAGGGCGATTCTCGTTCCGTCACGATTTCCCTGACCAATGCGGGCCACGAGTTCGAAAAAGAAGGCCGCCGCCTGCATGACGAGCGTTTCATGCATATGCTCGAATTCTTGGGCGAAGACGACGCTCGCGAATTCGTACGCATCGTGAATCGCATGCTTGAATTTGAGGAATCGCATCCCTGGAAGGATGCCGCTGCCAGCAACGCCCTTTGCTGCGAAAAGGAAGGCGGCGAGCCATGCGCCTAATCAAGAATTTCGCGAATCATAGAATCGCGGTAGCGATCGTCGTGGTGCTGCTCGCGGTTCAGGCGTTCTGCGACTTGTCGCTGCCGAATTACACATCTGACATCGTTGACGTGGGCATTCAGCAATCGGGCGTCGAGCATGCGTCGACCGATGCACTCACCGAGCGCACGCACGACTTGGTCGCCATTATGGAAAGCGAGCAGAACGAAAGCCTGTTTGCCGATTCCTACTCCCAACGCTCCGATGGCACCTACGAGCTCACCGACTTCGGCCGCGAGCATCGCGCGGAGCTCGACGATGCCATGTCCATGCCGCTTGTTGCAGTGCATTACGCCGATCAAACCGGCATGGACCTCGACCGGCTGAAAGCCGCTTATGATGCCGGCATGGTGCAGAAGCCTGACGTTCAAACCATGCTCGATGAAGCGAAGTCGCAGATGGGCGACATGGCCGATTCCATCGTGGGCCAGCAGGCAATTGCCGCCGCAAAAGCTGAGTATGAGCAACTCGGTTACGACCTGAACGCCATGCAGATGAATTACCTGCTCACCACGGGTGGCAAAATGCTCGGCCTTGCCGCGCTCGGCATGGTTATCGCCGTAATCGTGGGCTTCATCGCAAGCCGCACGGCGGCGAAAATCGGCGTCAGCCTGCGAAGCCGCCTGTTCGAGCGCGTGTTGTCGTTTTCGGACGCTGAAATCCAAAGCTTCTCGGCCGCCTCGCTTATCACGCGTGGCACCAATGACGTGCAGCAAGTGCAAATGGTGTCGGTCATGATGCTGCGCATGATTCTTTACGCTCCCATTTTGGCCATCGGCGGCATCATCATGATTGCCCGCACGAACCTCTCTATGGGCTGGATTATCGTGGCGGCCGTGCTTGCCATCGCCGTGGTGATGCTGTTCCTCATGAAGGTGGCAATGCCGAAGTTCAAAATCATGCAGAAGCTCATCGACCGCGTGAACCTCGTGTCACGTGAGATTCTTACAGGCATCCCTGTGGTGCGCGCGTTCGGCCGCGAGGCCCATGAGGAAGAGCGTTTCGACGAAGCAAACCTGCGCCTCATGAAAACGCAGCTGTTCACGAACCGCGTCATGACGTTCATGATGCCGCTCATGATGCTCATTATGAATTTGGTGTCGGTCGCCATCATTTGGTTCGGCGGCCACGCGGTTGATGCGGGCACGTTGCAAACGGGCGACCTCATCGCGTTCATCACCTATTCCATGGTTATTATCATGGGCTTTCTTATGATCGGCATGCTTTCTATCATGCTGCCGCGTGCAGATGTTGCTGCCCAGCGCATCGACGAGGTGCTTAAGACGGAAAGCTCGATCGCCGACCCTTCGACTGAAGTGTGTCGCGACGACGAACTCGCCGCGCGCACGGGTGGTGCCGAAATCGCTTTCAACGACGTGAGCTTCAGGTATCCTGGCTCGCAAGATTGCGTGCTCGAGCATGTCGACTTCACCGCGAAGCCTGGTCAAACCACGGCCATCATCGGCTCGACCGGTTCGGGCAAGTCTACGGTGATCAAACTCGTGGAGCGTTTCGCTGACGTGTCGGAAGGCTCCATTACCATCGACGGCATCGATATTCGCGACCTGTCGCTGCACGCGCTGCGCGGCCAATTGGGCTACGTTCCGCAAAAGGCCTTCCTGTTCAGCGGCACGGTTGAAGAAAACGTCGACTACGCCGCCGACGAGCTGAATGCCGAACGCGTGCGCGCTGCGGCGGAAATCGCCCAGGCCGATTTTGTGGACGACATGGACGAGGGCTTTAAAACCGAAATTTCCCAAGGCGGCACGAACGTTTCGGGCGGCCAGCGCCAGCGCTTGGCTATCGCCCGCGCGCTTGCCACCGATGCTCGCGCGTTTTTGTTTGACGACAGCTTCAGTGCGCTCGACTACAAAACCGACGCCGCGCTGCGCCATGCGCTCGCCGAACAGCTTGGTGGCAAAACTCAGATCATCGTGGCCCAGCGCATTTCCACGGTACTTCATGCCGACCAAATCGTTGTGCTCGACGAGGGGCGCGTCGTGGGTTGCGGCACGCATGCCGAGCTCATGGACGCCTGCGCGCCGTATCGTGAAATCGCGCTTTCGCAGCTATCGGAAGAAGAGCTGGAGGAAGGTGATGCGCAATGAGCCAGCAGGAGGAAATGGCAAAGCTGAAGGCGGCATCGCCGCGCCGCCGCGGCGGGCGTGGCCCCATGGGTCGCATGATGCCCGGAGAAAAGGCGCAAGACTTCAAGGGCACTATTGGCAAACTCGTGCGCTTCATGGGGCAATTCAAAGTGGCCTTCATTGCGGCCATCGTGTTCGCCATGGCGTCGGCCGCCTTCAATATCGTGGGCCCGAAGGTGCTTTCGCAAGCGACCACCGAGCTGTTTGACGGCATCGTCGCCAAAATCGGCGGTACCGGTGGTATTGATTTCGACGCAGTTGGCGCCATTCTGCTCGCCACGCTGGCGTTGTATTGCGTGAGCGCGGCGTGCTCGTTCGTACAAGGCTGGATGATGACCTCGGTCTCGCAGCGCACGTGCTATGGCCTGCGCCGCCAAATCGCCGAGAAAATTGATCGCCTTCCCGTGGGCTATTTTGAGCGCACGAGCACCGGCGACGTGCTTTCTCGCATCACCAACGATGTCGATACGCTGGGGCAAAGCCTGAACCAAGGCGTGACGCAGCTCATTACGAGCGCCACTACCATGATCGGTGTGCTCGTTATGATGCTGTCCATCAATGTTGAGATGACGCTTATCGCGCTACTTGTGATCCCACTGTCGCTCATTTTGGTGAAAGTCGTTGTGAAGCGCAGCCAGAGGTACTTCCGCGCTCAGCAGAAGAAGCTCGGTGAAATCAATGGCCAAATTGAGGAAACGTTCTCGGGCCAAGCCATCGTGCGCGCGTTCAACAAGGAAGACGCGGCACTCGCCGCTTTCCGCGAAACGAATGAGGCGCTCTATCAATCGGCGTGGCACTCTCAGTTTCTTTCGGGTCTCATGATGCCCGTCATGAGCTTCGTGAGCAATTTGGGATATGTGGCTGTGGCTATTGCGGGCGCGGTTTTTGCCGTGCAGGGTCGAATCACGGTGGGCGACATTCAGGCGTTTATTCAATACGTGAAAAACTTCACGCAGCCTATTACGCAGCTCGCTCAGGTCGCCAACGTGCTGCAGCAAATGGCAGCGGCGGCGGAACGCATTTTCGAATTCCTTGAAGCTCCTGAAGAAGCGTCCGAGCAGCCGAAGGCGAAGGCCGCCGATGTTTCAAGCGACGTGGAGTTCGACCATGTGCGCTTTGGCTACGACCTCGAGCATCCGGTGATCAGCGATTTCTCGGCGCGCGTGGGCGAGGGGCAAACCGTGGCGCTTGTCGGTCCCACGGGAGCAGGCAAGACCACCATGGTGAAGTTGCTTATGCGTTTCTACGATGTGGATGGCGGCGCCATTCGCATCGGCGGCCACGATGTGCGCGAATTCTCGCGCGAAGACGTGCGCTCGCAATTCGGCATGGTGCTGCAAGATACCTGGCTGTATAACGCCACCGTGCGCGAGAACATTCGCTACGGTCGACTCGATGCGACCGATGCCGAGGTTGAGGCCGCCGCGAAAGCCGCGTTCGCCGATCATTTCATTCGCACGCTGCCCGAAGGCTATGACACGGTGATCAATGAAGATGCGAGCAATATCAGCCAAGGCCAGCGTCAGTTGCTCACTATCGCCCGCGCTATTTTGGCCGATCGTCGCATGCTTATTTTGGACGAGGCAACAAGCTCGGTCGACACGCGCACCGAGGGGCGCATCCAGGCGGCTATGGACAACCTCATGCGCGGGCGCACGTCGTTCGTCATCGCTCATCGCTTGTCGACCATTCGCAATGCCGATTTAATTCTCGTTTTGCAAAAAGGTGACATTGTGGAACAAGGAACTCATGCGGAGCTGCTTGCGGCGAATGGGGCCTATGCTAAACTCTATAACTCACAGTTTGCTGAATAACCATTATTGGGGCGCGCCCTCGAAAGGTGCGCCCCGTGCCAGTCGGGCGATTGCCCGGCACACATGAGGGGCGAATTTCTGTATGGAAAAGAAGCTGCGCGAGGCACAGACGGGCATTGCGGGGGAATCGTGCGCGGTTGACGATGAGGTCGTGGCGGCGGCAGCGGCGGCAGCTCGACGCGCGAAGGCAACGGGCAAGCACGCCATTGCCGCGTTCGATTTCGACGGAACGTCCATCCAGGGCAATTCGCCCGTATTGCTCGTGCGCTATTTGCGTGGCGATGATTTGCTGCGCAAGCGCGTTTTAGCGAAGGTGGGCGCGTGGGGCGCTGCCTACAAGCTGCATCTTCCGCAAAGCGAGGCATGGGTTCGCGGCCAGGTGTTCACCGCGTTCGAGGGCGGCCCTAAAGAGCAGGTCGACGAATACCTGCGTGATTTCTACGACAAGGTTATCGCTGGCCAGAAGCGTTTTCGCCCCAAGGCGCGTGCGGCCATGAACGCGCTGCGCGATGCGGGCGTTGAGGTCGTCATCGTGTCGGCAACGTTTGGGCCTATCGTGCGCCGAGCCCAGGAATTCGAGCCGTTCGATGTGAGCCTGTGCACCGAAATGGAAGTCGACGCCAACGGCAATTACACTCGCCGGGTCGACGGCGAGTGCGTCGAGGGTGAAGCGAAGGTGCGCGCTATCACGAAATGGGCCAACGAGAAATACGGCGCAGGCAACTGGGAGCTTTCATGCGCGTTCGGCGATCACCATTCCGACATTCCCATGCTGAGCCGCGCCGCTGACGCGTTCGCTATCACGCCCGATTCCACGCTTTCGCGCACCGCCAGGGAAAACGATTGGCATGCGCTCGATTGGAATTGCAAGGCCGAGAAATAGCGCGCGAGCGAGGCATCCGGGCTCGTGATTTCGATGGGACGTTCGCGTTTGACTGCCGCTCGCTATGGCGTCGAGCTCCCCGTGCATGCCCATCACGCGTCCTCGGGGGTTTGCGCCTTCAATCGAGTCGTTTGAGCGGACGCATCTGCAAACGAGACGCCCGCTACCTATTCCATATTTGTGGAACTGTTTCTTTCTAAGTAACGTTTCGTGAAATTTTTGCACATCGCTAGGTGCTTGGTTACACTTACCTTTGTAGTATTGTCGTTTAATTCATTGAAGGGGGTGGGCGAAGTGCTCAACCAGAACAACGACGAGGCGAATATCGCCAACAATCAAGAGCCCGATCAAGCCCATCGGCCTCAGGGCGATTGCGCTGAATGCAGCTCGTCTGCAGAGGGCAACGCCTCTTTCGAACGTGACGAATATTCTGATCATGGCACCGCCATTGTGCATGGCGAGGCTTTGGCAGGTGATTTCATCGCACGTAACGATTACCTTGAGCGCGCCCAGGCGGCGGCGGAAGCGGGCGACCGCGAGCTCGCCATGCATCTGTTCCTTACGGCTTATGAAGAAGCATGCAAGCGCTCGCCAGTCGCGAACGATTTGGCCATCGCGGCGCTGCGCAGGGCGTGGGGCATTGCGTGCGATATGAAGGAGCGCTCGCTCGCCGAATACATTTTCGACAAACTTGAGCCGCACCTGTCCACCGACGAGGCGCCTGAATACGCCAAGCGCCTGCAGAATTTGGCGCTCGACAAACTTTCCGAATTCGGCATTTCGCGTGCCGATCTGGAAGGCGTGGCTGACATGATTTCCGAGGAAATCGGCCAAAACGCGCATATTACGGGCATTTCACCCATCATGTCGATGCATATTCCGGGCGATACTGGCGCCGATTCTGCCGACGATTCCGACGAGCCGCGCCCGACGACCGCTTCGGCCGACGTGCACAAGGCTGCGCCTTCGAAGACCGTGCCCATGCTGCGCTATTCCGATTTGGTGGGCTTCGACAGCATTATCGAAGACGCTCGCTCGCTCGGGTTGGGCGTTGAAGACGATGAGGAATACCGTGCGCTCGTGGACACGTTGCGCGAACAGCACGGCCTCGACGGCCTTTCCGCCGTTGGCTCCGTCGTGTTCCGCACGTCGTCGCGCGAAGACGCAAACACATTCATGCAGGCCGTGGTGGGCGAGCTCGGCCTTCCCGCTATGCGCATTCAAATGCAGCAGGGCCCCATGGGCGTGCCCATGCTGTGCGTCACGGTGTCGGCGAAAAACCAGCCTCGCATGCTTGGCCGCGTTGCGCTTGAGGCTCCGAGCGTGCTCGTGCTCGAAGACATCGACATGTGGGGCGCGCCGCTCATCGACGCCGCCAGCTCCACCGAGGGCGAGGGCGCGATGTTCGCGAGCATGTCGCGTGCCGCGCGTGAAGCCGTTGCGCTTGTTACCGCGGCTGTCGAGAACCCGAACATCTACGTGCTTGCTTCCGTGGGCGGCGAAGCTCCTGACCAAGGATATTTGTACGACCTTATGGAACCCATGAGCGTGGTCGACATTTATTTGCCCGATGAGCTTGAGCGCCGTCAGATTTGGGAAACTATTGCGTCCGAGCATCCGTCGGTGCGATCGCTCGACATGGCGATGCTCACGAAGATGTCGCGCAACCTTTCGCGCACCGATATCGTGACCGCTGCCCGCGAGGCCGTGGAAGACGCTTACCGCGCAGGCCTGAAGGCGCGCTGCTATAAGCCCATCACGCAGGAGCTCATGTTCGAACACATTTCGAACTTCCAGCCGCTCGATTCCACCGAGTACCGTGCGCTCGAAGACGCCGTGATCGCTGATTTCCGCAAGCAGATTGCAGATATCGAATGCGATTTCGAAGAAGAAGCCGAAGCCGAAAGCCAGCGCTACGACGCGCTTGGCGACGATGACGAAAGTGTTGAATAGCCGTGGAACTTACTCGCCGAACCGATTACGCCTGCCGCATCATTCGCGC